>JANLUV010000094.1:0-7400 GCA_031363685.1 Alphaproteobacteria bacterium
CGAGAAGGAGCCGGTCACGGTAATCCTGTCGTTACGCGGCTGGATTCGCGGCGCCAAGGGCCACGAGCCGCTGGACCGAGACTTCAAGTACAAGGACGGCGATGGCCCGGCCTATGCGCTTCATGCGCAAACCACCGACAAGCTGCTGATCGCCTGCGACAACGGCCGGTTCTACACGCTCGGCGCCGACAAGCTGCCCTCGGCCCGGGGCTTCGGCGAGCCGCTGCGCACGATGATCGACATCGACGCGGAAGCGCAGATCGTCGCGCTGCTGGTCTACAAGCCCACGGCGCAGTTGCTGCTCGCATCCAGCATCGGGCGTGGGTTCGCGGCCGAGACGGATGAACTGCTGGCCGAAACCCGCAAGGGGCGCGGGGTGATGACCACCAAGCCCGGCGTGAAGCTGATGGTCGTGCGCGATATCCCGCCCGAGCACGATCATGTCGCGGTGGTCGGCGATAACCGCAAGCTCTTGCTGTTCAGCCTTGAAGAACTGCCGGTGCTGGCCAAGGGGCAAGGGGTCACCCTCCAGCGGTTTCGCGATGGCGGCATGGCCGATGCCACCACGCTGCGGCTGGAAGACGGGCTCAGCTGGAAGATGGGCGGCGATAGCGGCCGGATGCGCACCGAAACCGACATGCGCCCGTGGAAGGTCGCGCGCGGCGCGGCCGGCCGTCTGCCACCCAACGGCTTTCCGCGCGACAACAAGTTCTGACGATCGGCTAAGCTTCCGCATCCACGTGCGGGTGGTGCGGCACCAGGATCAGGGTCTTGCCCTCCACTCGCCACGAGGCGAGGCGCGAGAGGAAGTTCATCCCGAGCACGCTGGTGCCCTCCATCCCCGGTTCAATCACCGTATCGAGATCGCGCGCCACCACGCTGCCGAACTTCAACTCGCGGATCGTGGCAAGCTGTGCCGGAACGGTGCCGTTGGCGGTGCGCAGCAGGACCGGCGGGCGCATCGGTTGCAGTTCGACCTGGGCTTGTTCGGCCAGATCGGGCGCGATCGCGGTCAACGTCGCGCCGGTATCGACGAGGAAGCGGTGGGGCACGCCGTTTACATTGGCGCGGATCCAGAAATGGCCGTCGCCGGCCAGCGGGATCCGGGTTTCGCTGCCGCTGACTTCCTGCATCGGCATCCCGACCAGGGGGAGCGAGAAGTCGATGCCCTGGCTCACCCGCATGACCTGCATCACCGTCAGCAGCAGCGCCCCGAACAGTCCGACATTGCCCAGCCCGCGCACCAGCCCGCCGAGCAGCGGCGACAGGCGGCGGAGCAACCCGCCGACGATGATCGCCGCAATCGACAACAGCGCCAGCGCCAGTAGCGGCTGGGCGAGAAGGTGTTGCAGCAGCGGTGCAATGTCCATGTAGCTACGGTGTAGCGTAGTCATGCTGTCGCGCGCCTGACTGGTCATGCTGCCAGTACATTATCCAGCAGGACGTGCGCACGCCCGGCATCCGGGAAGCCTTCGGCGATCCAGCGGTCTTCCACCTCCCGCAGGATGTGTGCAACGGCGGGTCCGGCATTGACCCCGCGCGCGACTATGTCCCCGCCTTTCAAAGGAAATACAGGGATATCCCAGCCGTTGACTGACGCCGTGTCTGCCCCGGTCAGCAACAGCCGGTCCACCGCTTCTTCGCGCCCGATCCGGTAGGCGAGAGCATAAGGATCATCCGGCGGACCGGTGCGCCCGGCCGCACTGGCGAGGCGCTTTTTCTGCGCGGCGGACAACCTCAGCCGGGCCGCGACCTGTACGGCCAGCGCGGGATCGGCGGGCAGTAGTGCCGCCAGCCTGCGCAATGGGTTAGGGGTTATACCTTGTGCTGATTCTGCGGTGACGAGCGGGGCCAGGGCAGCGGAATCGGCTTCGGGGAGGATCACCGCCAGGACGCCCAATTGCGCCATTCGCACCACGGTTGGAGCAGGATCGGGCAGTGACAACAGGTTGAACAGTTCCATCGCAACCCGCTCGCGCGACAAGCCTTTCAGCGTCGCGGCAAGTTCTTGGCAGGAATTTTCGGCCTCTTCATCAGGCGGTTGTGAGCCAAATCTCGCCTGGAACCGGAAGTAGCGCAGGATGCGTAAGTGATCCTCGCGGATCCGCTGGCGGGCATCGCCGATGAACCGGACGCGCCGCGCCGCCAGATCGGCCCGGCCGCCAAAATAGTCAAAAATTTCATGAGTTTGCGGATCGGCGTAGAGCGCGTTGAGCGTGAAATCGCGCCGGGCTGCATCTTCCTGCCATTCGCTGGCGAACGAGACCGTGGCGCGGCGGCCGTCGGTTGATACATCGTGGCGCAAGGTGGTGATCTCGACCGGACCTGCGGGCAGGACGGCGGTGATCGTGCCGTGTTTTATCCCGGTAGGAATGGATTTTATTCCAACCTCTTGCAGGTGGAACATCACGTCCTGAGGTAAGAGCGGAGTGGCGACATCGATGTCCTTGACCGGAAGACCGAGCAGCGTATCGCGCACTGCGCCGCCGACATAGCGCGCATTGCCGGGGCCGAGGGCGGCCATCAGTCCGGCCAGACCGGGGCGGCGGGTCCACTCCGCGTCGGGGAGCAGATCAGGCATGCCAGTTCAGCCGCCGGGTCAGATTGACGATCAGGCCCGCGGTTACGCCCCAGATCCGATGATCGCCCCAGCGGATTTCCCAGACCGGCCAGACAATGCCGTCCTTTTCGAATTCGAGGAGTTTCTGATTGTCCGGATCGAGGACAAAATTCAGCGGCGCTTCGAACCATTGCGCGACTTCGGTGGGATTCGGGGTGAGGTTTATGTCGGCCGGGACCACCCCGAGGACCGGGGTGATTTCATACCCCGAACCGGTGAAGTAGATGTCGCCTTCACCGATGATCCGGACCTGATCGGCGTGAATGCCCAGTTCCTCGTGGGCTTCGCGCAGCGCGGCTTCGACCGGGCCTTCGCCGGGATCGATCTTGCCCCCCGGAAATGCGACCTGGCCGGGATGCGCGCGCATCGTGGAGGGGCGGTGAATCAGCAGGATTCCGGGGTTTTCACGCTCGGTTATCGCGGCGAGGACGGCGGCCGGGCGAAAGCCGCCTGGACCCGGTGGAACGCGGGTGTCGTGGTGAAGCTCGACCGCTTGCGCGTAGCCTTCGCGGTGAAGGTCGGACAGGCGGGTGAACAGCGCGCTCATGCCGGCACCAGCGGGAAGCGGACGCCCTGGCTGGTGACTGACCAGTCCGCACCTTCCAGCGCAATTTCAGCGAGTTGTGCATAAGTACTACGATTGAGTCTGGCCTCGCAGCCGTTGCGCACGGCGAGGTACAACGCAGGCGTATCGGCGTCTCCGGCGGCACGCAACGGGTGGTCCGGCCCCGCAATGACGAGGTCATCGGTGTTGAGCCGGAAAGCCAGCGCGCCATCGCGGTTGACCACATCGACGGCGATGAAGGCCGCGTCCACCACCGCAATGCGCAGCTTTTGCAACGGGGTTACAAGCCAGCTGCAACGCTCTGCATCGCGCATCAACAGGCTGGAAAAGGCCCGAACCATGGCTGGACGGGTGATTAATCCGCCTTCGTGGAACCACCGGCCATCCGCCGCGATCTCCATGTGGCTGTCCCCCACCTCGGGCGGGGTCCAGTCGGCCAGCGGCGGCAACTTTCGCGCGGTGACGAGATCAGCGATCTCGGCGAGCGACAGGCCAGCCAGTTCCGGGGGAGGTTCATAGGGCATCAGTGCGGCGATGCCACCTGCAGCGGCGACCCGCAAGGGAGCGCTTGGGGCAGGTGCCCCTCCACTATTCTGCGCCTGGCCACCCTCTTCCGGTGGGGGAGGATCGTTCAGCGGCGCCAGGGGCCGAGCGTGCCTTGGGTGGGGAGCACTGCCGGGTTGGCGGCGCGGACCAGCAGGCGGTGCGGCTTGAACGGGCCGGGGAGCTGCCAGCCAGCGGTGGGGGCGTTGGTGAAGCCCCAGAACCGGCCGTAGTATTCGGGATCGCCGATCATAACCTGCGGCAGCGGGGCCTGGGGGCTGAGCGCGGAAATGGCGGCGGCCATCAGGGCCTGGCCATAGCCCTTGCCCTGATCCTCGGGCAGCACGGCGACCGGACCGACCATGATCAGCGGATGCATCCGGCCGGCGGGATCGGTCAGGCCGACCGGCCAGCACTGGACGGTGCCGACCAGCAGTTCGGTTTCATCCAGCGCGGCGAACGAGAGGGCGGGCAGCCAGTCCATCCCTTCGCGCACCTTGTAGGCGGTGCGCTGGTGGCGCGCCGGTTCAAACGCGCGGTCGAGCAGCGCTTCGACCAGCGCGGGATCGACGGCATCAAGCGGAATGAGGTGCGGACCCTGAGGCATAAGCGGGCGCCGATAGGGCCTTGGACCGTGCGGCGCAACGACTCTCTCCCCGGAGCGCATGATGAGTAAGCGCCGCAACGGCACGATTGTAAAAGCAAACCGGGACGGATAGACGATTGTTCAATACGGCGAGCGTCGCCATCGCCGAATTGCAGCGCGCGACGGAAGATTGCGATGAACGGGCGGGAGATTGCGATGAACCAGGGTGTTTCAGATCAGGGCCGAATTGGCCGATTCGATGATCGCAACGTGCAATGGATGCCTTATCCCGGCGTCGACGGTATGCACGTCTCGATCCTTCATGTCGATGAAGTGAAGAACATCGTCGACTTTCTGATCAAGTTCGCGCCGAACACCAAGTCGGTTGTGCATCATCACCTGGCGATGACGCATATTTTGGTCATCGAAGGTGACCACGTGATCTACGAACCCGACGGTACGGTGCGCGAAACGCGGCCGATCGGACGCTATACCGCTGGTCTGGGCGGCGACCCGCACGATGAGGGTGGCGGCCCCGATGGTGCGGTGATCTTCTACAGCGTTCGCGGCGACAGCGATGCGCTGTTCGAGGTTAACGATTCCGCCGGAAGCGCCCCTTCCGTAGTCAGAACCGCCGATTTCAATGCGTTTCTCGGGGTTGCGGCGTAACTGGTTCGACCGACGTCTTTACCGGGGCAGGAGTTTGAGCAACCTGCCGCCGGCGCCATCTTCCAGCACCCAGACCGAACCGTCCGCCCGTTCGACCACATCGCGCAGGCGGGTGCCGAAATCGTAGCGGGCGACTTCGCGCGCCTGTTCGCCGTTGATCGCCACATCCACCAGCCCGCCGCTGACCAAGCCGGCGATCAACGCGTGGCCGCGCCATGCAGGGAACCGGGCGCCGCGATAGAAGATGAAATCGCCCGGGCCGATCACCGGGTTCCAGCTGATCGCCGGGGCGGCCAGATCGGGCCGGGTGTTGTGGCGCGGGATCGCGGTGCCATCATAATTGTCGCCGTCGGAGACGAGCGGCCAGCCGTAATTCTGGCCGGACTTGAGCAGGTTGAGTTCATCCCCGCCGGCGGCCCCGTGTTCGATATCCCACAGGCGCCCGGCTTGGTCGAACTTGAGGCCGAGCAGGTTGCGGTGGCCGTAAGTCCAGAACTGTGCGGCCACCCCGCCGCGCGCGGCGAACGGGTTGCCGGGCGCAGGGGTGCCATCGGGCAGCAGGCGCAGCACTTTGCCGAGGTTGGTCGATAGATCCTGCGCGGGGGTGAATTTCTGTCGCTCGCCCGAGGCGACGAACAGGAATTGCCCGTCTGGCGAGAAGGCGAGGCGGTGGGAATAGTGGCCTTCGCCCGGCACCTTGAGGTCCTGCCGCCAGATCACGGTCAACCCGTCCAGCCGGGGCCGCTCGCCCAGCACCAGCCGCGCCCGGCCGACCGCCGCGCCGCGCGTATCGCCCGGCCCGGGTTCGGCCCAGCTAAGATAAATCATCCGGCTGGCGGCGAAATCGGGCGCGGGCTGCACATCGCCGAGGCCGCCCTGGCCGCCATAGGCGACCGTGGGCGTGCCGGTTACGGTGAGGGCGGGCTTGCCGTCCTGCCACAGCAGCAGCCGGCCAGCCTTTTCGGTGACCAGCGCATAGGGCGTGCCGGGGAGGAAGGCGAGCGCCCACGGTTCCTCGAACCGGCCATGCGCGGTTACCGCGAAGGGGAGGCGGGCGTAGGCCAGACTATCCCCGATCGCCGAGCCGCTACAGCTTGCGAGGGCCATGAGCAGCGGCGATAGGAGCAGCGTGAGAGAGCGTTTCATCGAGCGGGTAATGCCGGATTGCGATGCCGGTGCCAACGGCACTGCCAGTTGCGCCGCAGATCGTATCGTCATCGGCGTGGACGAGGCCGGGCGCGGGCCGCTGGCGGGGCCGGTGGTGGCGGCGGCGGTGGTGCTGTGCAAGCCGCGCCCGGCCGGGCTGGACGATTCCAAGAAGCTGACGCCTGCCGTTCGCGCGCTACTGGAAGAACGGATCAAGCGCCGCTGCCACTGGGCGGTGGGCGTGGTGGACGTGGCTGAGATCGACCGGCTGAATATCTTCGGCGCGACGATGCTGGCGATGACGCTGGCGGTAGCGGCGCTGTGCGAGAAATTGGCCGAGCAGCTGGGTTCCGGCCCGCACGAGGTGCTGATCGACGGCAACCTGACGCCGCAGGGGCGGCGACCGGAATGGTGCTGGCCGGCGCGGGCGATCGTCGGCGGGGATGCGATCGAGCCGTGCATTTCGGCGGCCTCGATCATCGCCAAGGAGCATCGTGACCGGATGATGCGCGGTTATGCGCTGGCGCACCCGCAGTATGGGTGGGAGCGTAATGCGGGGTACGGCACGCCGGAACATCTGGCGGCGCTGCGGACGCATGGGGTGACGCCGCTGCACCGGCGCAGTTTTGCGCCGGTGGCGCAACTGGTGCTGATTTAGGGGGCATCGCGAAGGTGTGCAGATGCCCGCCCAGCCCCCTCCCGCCGGCGGGAGGGGGGCTGGGCGGTGCCTGATGGCGACGCCAGCGGCTGTTTTTTATGGTTCCGGTCAAAAAAATTCGCGCCTGAGTCCGCCGGGCCACACCACCACATATTGAGTCCCGGGCGAATCACGAGACTCCACCGCTTGTGTGGGACTCGTTTCGTTCCGCCCATTCAGCCATCTGAACCGCCAGGGATTCCAGCGAGTCGCGACTTGACGGCGGAGTCCGGATGACTCACCCTGAGGCGCTTATACGGGGGCACTGGACGATCATGGCCGAGCTGATGCTCAAGGAACGAACGCGGGCGCGCGCCGCGAAGACAGTTGCGGCGGACGTTCGCCACCTGTTGCCGCTGGGGCAGATCCTGCCGGGTGACTGCATCGCGGCGATGCGTTCGCTGCCATCCGCCAGCGTGGACATGGTGTTCGCCGATCCGCCGTATAACCTGCAACTGGGCGGCAATCTGAGCCGGCCAGACGGCAGCCACGTGGATGCGGTGACCGACGACTGGGACAAGTTCGACAGCTTTGCCACGTATGACCAGTTCACCCGCGAATGGCTGGCCGAGGC
>JANLUV010000109.1:0-5224 GCA_031363685.1 Alphaproteobacteria bacterium
GATCAGGCGCACCAGTTCGCACGCCTTGTAGGCGGCAATTCCGCCGCCGACGATCAGGAGTATCCGTGGCCCTGCCATGTCAGCGCTGTTGCACCGGGAAGGCCGCCGAAACAAGGCTCTTCAACGCCACCGGCACAAAGGCAAGGCCGGCAAACAGCGCCGGGGTGACCATGAAACCCCAGTAGAAATTGTCAGTCCGGCCAGCAATCATGAACGCCGCACCGTAGCCCAGGTACAACAACGTACCGAACGCGCCCGCCGGGCTCTTCCACCCCGACCAGCCGAGCAGGCTCGCCATCAGGATCGGTCCGGCAAGGTAATGGGGCAGCCAGCGCAAGTTGCTCGACAGCACTTCGAGCGACAGCCACCCGTTCAACCCGCGCAGCGCGAGCCACGACGCCGACGGGGGATCGTCGGGGCGGACATAGCCTGCCACGGTATGCAGGTGCAGCGCCATCGCCCCCACGAACAAGGCGATCAGCACCAGCCACGCCGCGCCCTCTTTCCAGCGCCGGTGCCACAGTGCGAACGCCGCCATCAGCAGCACGAACGGCAGCGCATGTTCGCGGATCGCCAGCGCCGCCGCCGCCGCCAGCCACGCGCCCAGCCACTTGCCCCCCGTGCCGATTTTCTGGCCGGGCCGGTGCAATCCGAACGACAGCGCCAGCAATTGTCCCGCCCACAATTCGTGGAGCACGAAGAAATAGCGCGTGGTCCCGAGCGACACCCCGAAGAACAGCCCGGCCAGCGCGAACAGCCGCAGCGAGGCACTGTGCGGCCCGTCGTCCAATTCACCATTCGGCGCGGGGGCAAGCCGCCGCCACCACGCCAGCAGCACCGCCGCCATCAGCGCCAGCGACAGCGGGATCAGGCTGGCGGGCGGCACCAGGGCCTCGATCACGGCCAGCGTCGGCAGCCGCACCGCGAACCCGGGATGGAGCGGATAGTTGTGCTTGCGGTGCTCCTCGGCGATGACCGGATAATAGCTTTCGCCCTGGCGCAGCCGGGCGATCACCCCATCGTAAAGCTTGAGGTCCTCATCGCGTTCGCGGGCCGGGCCAGCCCAAGTCAGGCCCGGCGGCCGGGCAGCACCCTCGCCCGAGGTAATCGGGGTCACCGCCGCCATTACGAGCAGCACCAGCACCAGCACCAGCAGCAACCGCGCCGGGCCCTTGCCCCACGCCGCGTAACGGTCGAACGCGGGCGCTTCAGCCATGCGCCAGCGCCCGGTTTTCCACCGCCCGTTTCCACAGCGATGGCAGCGCCATCGGCAACATCGCAAAGCCCATGAACAGCATCGGCGCGATCGTTACGCCCCAGTAGAAGTTATTGTCGCGCCCGGCGATCGCGAACGCCAGTGCGTATCCCCATGTCAACAACGTGGCGAATTCGCCCATCGGCGCTTTCCATCCGGTCCAGCCGAACAGCGCCAATACCACGAGCGGGCCGGCCGCCCACACCGGCAGCAGCGACAGCCCGGTCGAGTTGATCACCTTGTAGAGAACGCCGGATAGACCACCCAGCACCAGCCACGACGGGGAGTGCTGGTCGCCCGACCGGATATGCGCCTCGGCCAGGCTGAGGTGGACCATCAGCAGCGCCGCGAACAGCACTATCAGCGCCGCCCAACCCGCGCATTCGCGCCAGCGCCGGTGCCACGCGGCATAGACCGCCAGCAGCAACACGAACGGCAGCGCCAGTTCGCGCACCGCCAGCGCCGCCGCCGCCGCCAGCCACGCCGCGCCCCATTTGCCCTCTACCGGACGGTGCAGCCCGAATGCCAGCGCGATCAGTTGTGCCACCCAGATTTCGTGCAGCACGTTGTACTGGAAATTGAGCCCGCTGGAGATGCCCATGAACAGCAGCGCCACCCCCACCAGCCGGAACCGCGCCCCGCCGGGTTCCGCCGCAAACCGCCGCGCATTGGCCAGCATCATGCCGGTGAACAGCGCGAGTTCGAGCGCGATCAGGCCAGCCGGCCCGGCCCACGCCGAAACAAAGGCCAGCGTCGGCAGCCGCACCGTCAGCCCGGGGGCCACCGGATAGCCATTGCGGCGCTGTTCCTCGGTGGCAACCACATAATAGTCGTCGCCGCGCTTCACCCGCTCGATCACCAGCCGGTAGAAGCGGAGGTCGTTGTCGTCTTCCTGCTCGACTGACGTGCGGCCATCGGCGTGCGTCGCGACAACCTTGGGCGGGGCGGCCGGCGGCGGGGCATAGCCCGGCGCCCACGCGGCCAGCAGCAGCAGCGTGCCGAGCAGGCCCAGCGCCAACCGCGCCAGCCCGCGCGGCCAGTGCGCATATCGGTCCCAAGCCGGGGCTGCGTCTAGTGCAACCACCCGTGCGCCAGCGTAATCCAAGTCAAGCCCCCCCCGAGAACCCCCGCCAGGAGGTAACCCGCCCAGCTAGCGCCACTATGGTTACCACGACGTTGACGGCGCGCCCACACCAGTTCCACATCGGGCAGCGGCGGCGCCTCGGGCGCGCCGCCCTTGGCCGGAAAGCGGTCCTCGATCCGGCGGATCAGGTCGGGAATCCGCAGCAAGGTCTCGACATCGGTCTTGAGCCGCGCGGCAATGGCAGCTTCCGGCCCCAGTTCGTCGCGGATCCATGACCGCACGAACGGCGCCGAAACGTCCCACATGTTGATCGCGGGATCGAGCGCGGTGGCCAGCCCTTCCACCATCACCATGGTCTTCTGCAGCAGCAGCAGGTGCGGCTGGGTCTGCATGTCGAAATCACGGGTAATCGCGAACAGCCCGTCGAGCATCTGGCCGACCGACAGCTCGCTCACCGGCTTGCCCCGCATCGGTTCACCCACTGCGCGCAGCGCGGTCGCGAATTCATCGACCGAGTGATAGCTCGGGACGTATTGCGCCTCGAAATGGATCTCGGCCACGCGGCGGTAATTGCCGGTGGTCAGGCCATAAAGGATCTCGGCCAGCCACTGCCGCGCGCGCCGGTCGATCCGCCCCATGATGCCGAAGTCGATCGCGACGATCGTCCCGTCGGGCCGCACGAACAGGTTGCCCTGGTGCATGTCGGCATGGAAGAATCCGCCGCTGATCGCCTGCGTCAGGAATGCCAGCACGAGGTGGCGGGCCATCGCCGGCAGGTCATGCCCGGCGGCGCGCAAGCCAGCGATGTCGCTCATCTTCACGCCATCGACCCATTCGATGGTCATGACCCGGCCATTGGTGCGGTCCCAGTCGATCGACGGCACGTGATAGCCAGCAAAGCCGTCCATCGCCTCGGCCAGTTCCGACGCGCTCGCCGCCTCGCGCCGCAAGTCCAGTTCGCGCACCGTCCAGCGCTTGAAATTGGCGATCACCAGCCGCGGCCGCAGCCGCAAGGCCTCGCCGCCCAGCGCCTCGAGGTGCGCAGCGGCCCATTCATAGGTTGCGATGTCGCGGGCGAATTTCTCGCGGATGCCGGGGCGCAGCACCTTGATCGCCACCGTCCTGCCCTCGATCGTCACCGCGCGGTGAACTTGCGCGATCGAGGCTGCGCCAACCGGCTCCTCCTCGATAGAGATGAACAGCACCTCGACCGGCCCGCCGAACGTCGCCTCGATTTCCGCCTTGATCGCAGCATAGGGCACCGGGGGCAGACTGTCCTGCAAGGTCAGCAGGTTGTGCGCCGCTTCCGGGCCGACAATGTCGGGCCGCGTCGCCAGCGTCTGCCCCAGCTTGATCGCCGCCGGGCCAATCGCCTGGAACGCGCCCGCATAGTCGGGCACGCGCGGCTGGACGGTGCCCAGCCGTGCCAGCTTGCACAGGCGCCGCACCGGCGCTGGCGTGTTCAGCCCGTCCTCGATGATCCGAAGCGCGCCGTGCCGGGCGAGGATCCGCCCCCAGCGCAGCAGCCGGAAGATATGCGTGGCCGAAGCAGTCAAATCAGATCTTCCACCCCGAGTGGATCGCCACCAGGCCACCTAAAATCGGCTCGACCTTGGTCCGCGCGAACCCGGCGGTGCAGATCATGCCCTCGAACTCGCCCATCGGTGGAAACCGGCGGATCGATTCGATCAGGTAGCGATAACTTTCCCCGTCCCCGGCGATGGCCTGCCCCAGCATCGGCACCAGCTGGTGCGAATAGGCATCGTAGGCTTCTTTGAAGCCCGGCCATTCGGTGGTCGAGAATTCCAGGCAGAAGAACCGCCCGCCATACTTCAGCACGCGGTGCGCCTCGGCCAGCGCGTGGTTGATCCGGGTCACGTTGCGGATGCCGAACGCGATCGTATAGGCATCGAAGAAACGATCGCCGAAGGTCAGCTCCTCGGCGTTCTGGCGCGACCACACCAACCCGTCCAATCCGCGGTCCATTGCCCGCTCGATCCCCACGTCGAGCATGTCCTGGTTGATGTCCGAAACGGTGATCGAAGCGCCTTGCGCCGCCATGCGGAACGCGATGTCGCCCGTGCCGCCGGCCATGTCGAGAATCGCCTCGCCGGCACGCGGTTTCACCCGCCGGACGAAGCGGTCCTTCCACAGCCGGTGCATCCCCACCGACATCGCATCGTTCATCAGGTCGTATTTCTTCGCGACGTTCGAGAACACCTCGCCGACCCGCCGGGTCTTCTCCTCGGGGGAGACTTCTTCGTAGCCGAAGGAAACCTGATCGCTCATAATGCGCCGCCTTAGGAGAGTTTCGCCGCTCCGCAAAGACTGTTACCACCCGCCCATGCCCGAATTGCCAGAGGTCGAGACGACGGTGCGCGGCCTTGCGCGCTATCTTGAAGGGGAAACGCTCGCTCGCGTGATCACCCACCGGCCAGACTTGCGGCGCCCGTTCCCGCCCGAACTCGCGCAGGTGCTGACCGGCGCGCAAGTCACCGGCCTCAGCCGCCGGGCCAAGTATGGCCTGATCCATACCGGGCGCGGCCAGACCATGGTGTTTCACCTGGGCATGTCGGGCCGCTGGCGGATCGATCCGGACGAAATCGGCAAGCACGATCATCTCGTGCTGGAAACCGGTTCCGGCCACCGCCTGTCGCTGTGCGATCCGCGCCGGTTCGGCTCGGTCGATCTGCTCGACACCGCCGGGCTCGATGCCTGGCCGCAGTTCGCCGCGCTCGGGCCGGAACCACTGGGCGATGCGCTCACGCCGACGCACCTTGTCGCCGCGCTGGCGGGCCGCAGAGCCGCGATCAAGCTCATGCTGCTCGATCAGCGGATCGTGGCGGGGCTGGGCAACATCTACGTCTGCGAGGCGCTGTACCGCG
>JANLUV010000113.1:0-3339 GCA_031363685.1 Alphaproteobacteria bacterium
GGGCAATTTCTGCGCGATCGCCGCCAGCGTCGCGCCGCTCGAAATGCCGACCAGCATCCCCTCGACCGTCGCACACCGCCTTGCCCATTCCTTGGCGTCCGCCGGATCGACCTGGATCGCGCCGTCGATCGACTGGGTGTGCAAGTTGCCGGGGATGAACCCCGCGCCGATGCCCTGGATCGGGTGCGGGGCGGGCTGGCCACCCGAAATCACCGGGCTGAGCGTCGGTTCGACCGCCCAGGCTTTCATGTTCGGCCAGTGCTTCTTGAGTTCTTCGGCGCAGCCTGTGAGGTGGCCGCCGGTGCCCACCCCGGTGATGACCACGTCGATCGGGCTGTCGGCAAAGTCGGCCAGTATTTCCTGCGCGGTGGTGCGCGCGTGGACCGCGATGTTCGCCGGGTTCTCGAACTGCTGGGGCATCCAGGAACCGGGCGTTTCAGCAACAAGTTCCCGCGCCCGCTCGATCGCGCCCTTCATGCCGCTTTCACGCGGCGTAAGGTCGAAGCTGGCACCATAGGCCAGCATCAGCCGCCGCCGCTCGATCGACATCGATTCGGGCATGACCAGCACCAGCTTGTAGCCCTTGACCGCCGCCACCATGGCCAGGCCGATGCCGGTGTTGCCCGAGGTCGGCTCGATGATGGTGCCGCCCGGTGGCAGGCTGCCGTCGGCCTCCGCCGCTTCGATCATGGCCAGTGCGATCCGGTCCTTGATCGAGCCGCCGGGATTGGCACGCTCGCTCTTCACCCAGACCTCGTGGTCGGGAAACAGGCGGGACAGGCGCACGTGCGGCGTATTGCCAATCGTGGCGAGGATCGATTCCGCTTTCATGTCGCTTGCTCCTTGGGTGAACGAAACTGCGGGGCAAAGGTGCGGGAGCGGCGCAATTCGGGAAACAGCCACGCCCACGTTCCGGTAATGATTATCGCACCCACCCCGCCGAACACAACCGCCCCGGTCGCACCGAGCAGGGCTGCAGCCAGGCCGGACTGCATTTCGCCCAGTTCGTTGGAGGCGGAAATCGCCAGACCCGAGATCGAGCTGATCCGCCCGCGCATCTCATCGGGGGTGTTGAGCTGGACCAACGACCCGCGCACGAACACCGAGACCATGTCGGCCGCTCCCAGCACCGCCAGCGCGCCAAGCGACAGGGCATAATTGCGCGACAGCCCGAACACGATCGTGGCCGCGCCGAAGATCACCACTGCCCACAGCATTTTCACGCCCACGTTGCGCGCAATCGGCCGGAACGACAGCACGATCGCCACTACCACCGCGCCCACCGCCGGGGCCGCCCGCATCACGCCCAGCCCGGCCGGGCCGACCGCGTGGCCGCCCACCGTGAGGATATCGCGCGCATAGACCGGCAGCAGCGCGGTCGCACCGGCCAGCAGCACGGCAAACAGATCGAGCGTGACGCAGCCCAGCAGCAGCCGTTCGCGGCGGATGTAGGAAAACCCGGCGGCAATCTGGCGCAACGGGTGCACATTGGTGGGCAGCGCCGGCATCGCGAACGGCTTGATCGCCAATAGCGCGATGGTCGCGATGGCGAGCAGGACAACCGCGAACCAGTAGGGCACCGCCGGCCCGGTCGCGTACAGGAACCCGCCCAGCGCCGGCCCCGCGACCATCCCGATCTGCATCGCCAATGAATTGAGGCTGACGGCCTTGGGCACCAGATGTGCGGGCAGGATGTTGGACACGATCGCGCTCAGCGCCGGGCCGAAGAATGCCCGCGCCACGCCGTGGAGCGAGCCGAGGGCAAACAGCAGCGGCAGGTTCAGCGACCCGGCCTGCGTCAGCAGCGCCAGCGCCAGCGCCATCACGAAATCCACGGCCACTGCAAAGGCGCCAACCTTGCGGCGATCCATCCGATCGGCGATCAGGCCCGCAAACGGCGCCAGCACGAACATCGGCACGAATTGCACCAGCCCGATCAGGCCAAGCTGGAACGCGGCCTGCCCGGAGGCCATGCCATAGTCGGCCCGGGCGATGTCATAGACCTGCCAGCCCAGCACGACCGCCATCGCCGTCGTCGCCAACATCGAGCAGAAGCGGGTCAGCCAGAACAGCCGGTAGTCGGCGACCTGAAGCGGGGATGTGAGCTGAGGTGATGAGGCGGGATCGGGCACGGCCGCAGGCATGGCAGGCGGCCGTGCGCTTGCCAAGCCGCGCAATGGTTTGCCTGGTTAAACTCTATTTATTTGATTGAAGCGGGTTGATCGAATTTGGCCGGGCGATGGTCCGCCGTTCAGCGCCGGCCGCGCAGCCGCGGATTGGGCTGGAGCGTATCGATCAGCGCGATGAAATCGGCAGCGCGGAGGATGCGCTCGAACTGGAAACCGGCGCGGTCGCCGCTTGACCAGATCAGGTGCGCCTCGATGCGGCCAACCTGAGGCAGACGGACGACCACGCGCTCGCCTCGGCCAAGGTCAAGCTGGACGGTGGCGGGATCATCCTGCGCCATGAAGCCATGCGCCGAAACGTTGACGATATGTAGATGCACATCACCGCGTTGACGATGCTCGGCAATCAACCGGTAATCAACCGGATGGCGAGTGGACCGACGCATGTCGGTTACCGAAAGTTGTGCACCTAAACTCATCAGCTCCGCTCCGCTCCCTCCGTTGCTCGGTCGGCATCATTTTGCCGCGCAATGCCGAAGAAAGGGTAAACCGGGCGGCAAGCTGTTGCCGGCTGGCTACGTTTATCTATTCCGGCCGCAGAATTCCGTGCTTTTTCTTGCCCGAGGAGATGCGTAGTTCGGCCCCGCCGGCAATGTGGTGCCCCTCAGCGGTGATGGCGACTCCGTCGACTCGGGCACCGCCACCGGCCACCAGCCGCTTCGCCTCGCCCCGGCTGGCCGCAAAACCGAGCCCGACCAGTGCCTCGATGATGCCCAGACCGGCGGTCGGGAGAGCGCAGACCGGCAAGTCCTGCCCCACGCCGCCACCCGCGAAAGTCGCTTGAGCGGTGGCCACGGCCGCGCTGGCGGCAGCTTCGCCCCGGCACAGCTTGGTCACTTCGTTGGCCAGCACGGCCTTGGCCGCGTTGATCTCGTTGCCATGCAGCGCTTCAAGCCGGACGATTTCGGCCAGCGGCAGGTCGGTGAACAGCCGCAGGAACCGGCCAACGTCGCGGTCATCGACATTGCGCCAGTATTGCCAGAAGTCATACGCGGGCAGCGCGTCCTCGTTCAGCCACACCGCACCGGCGGCGGTCTTGCCCATCTTGGCCCCGTCCGCCGTGGTCAGCAGCGGTGTGGTCAGCCCGAACAGTTCGCGCCCTTCCATCCGCCGGGTCAGCTCGATCCCGTTGATGATGTTGCCCCACTGGTCC
>JANLUV010000286.1:0-3996 GCA_031363685.1 Alphaproteobacteria bacterium
CCGGGTCGGGTTCGATGAAGTCTGGATCGGCGAACACCACTCCGGCGGCGTCGAAACCATCGCCACTCCGGAACTGATGATCGCTGCCGCGGCGGAGCGCACCAAGTACATCAAACTGGGCACCGGCGCGGTCACCATCCCCTATCACAACCCGTTCATGGTGGCCGAGCGGATCGTCCAGCTCGATTACATGACGCGCGGCCGCATGATGTTCGGCGTTGCGCCGGGCCAGCTGGTGCAGGACGCGCAGATGATCGGGCTCGATCCGATGAACAACCGCCGCATGCTGCACGAAGCGCTCGACGTCATCATCCCGCTGTTCAAGGGTGAGACCGTCACCAAGCAGACCGACTGGTTCAACCTGGTCAATGCCCGCATGCAGATCCTGCCTTACACCAACTTCGAAATGGCCACGGTTGGCGTGATGTCGCCGTCGGGCCCGCTGATCGCCGGCAAGTACGGCATGGGCCTGCTTTCGGTCGCCGCGACCAACCCGGTCGGCATCGAGAAGCTGCTCGAGCATTGGAATATCGTCGAAACCGAGGCGGCCAAGCACGGCCACGTTGCCAACCGCCGCGACTGGCGGCTGCTGGCCCCGATGCACATCGCCGAAACCTTCGAGCAGGCGCTCGAGGACGTGCGCTATGGCCTGTGCAAGATCGAAAACTACCGCGAGCACATCAATCCCGGCGCCGGGATTGACTGGACCAGCACCGAACGTGCGGTCGAGCAGCTTAACGAATCTGGCTATGCGGTCATCGGCACGCCGGAAATGGCCCGCGCGCAGATCACCCGCCTGCAGGAAAAGTCGGGCGGTTTCGGCTGCCTGATGCTGATGGGCGTCGACTGGGCCCGCCACCAGGCAACGCTGAACAGCCATGAACTGTTCGCGCAGGAGGTCATCCCGTATTTCCGGGGCACTAACACGGCGATGCTGCAGAGCTTCGACGACGTGCTGGGCACCGGTTTCGAAGGTGCCGAAATCACCGCCCGCGCGCAGCAGGCGATGATCGACAGCTACAAGAAGACCCACGCTTAAGCCACTGGCGCCGCCGACGGATTGTCCGTCCGCGGCGCCGGCAAAAAGCCCGCAGAACCCAAAAGCCCGCAGAACAGGGGCGAAAGGTCAAGAGGATGCAGAAGATCGCTTTGCCGACCGGTCCCACCGTTGCCTATGAGGACAGCGGCGGATCGGGCACTGCCATCGTGTTCAGCCACGGCTACATGATGAACCGGACGATGTTCGAACCGCAGTTCGCCGGGCTGGCGTCGCGCTGGCGCTGCATTGCGTGGGACGCGCGCGGCCACGGCGAGACCGAGTGGGAAGGCTCGTTCGACTACTGGGATTCAGGGCGCGACATGCTCGCCCTGTGCGATGCCCTCGGGCTCGACAAGATCGTCCATGTCGGGATGAGCCAGGGCGGCTTGCTCGGCATGCGCGCGGCGCTGCTGCATCCTGAGCGGTTTTACGGCCTGGTCCAGCTTGCGACCCAGGCCGGCGTTGTGCCCGAGAGCGAGGCCAATGCCGACTTTGGCCGCCACGTGACCGACTGGATGGCGGATGGGCCGAACGAGGACCGGCTGGCCTATATGGGCAACCTGATCCTCGGCCCCGGCGTCGATCATACTTATTGGCACAAGACCTGGCGGGCGATGACCCCCGCGCAAGTGCGCGATGCCACCGGGGCGCTGATGACGATCGACGAATTGTGGGATCGCCTGCACGAGGTGACCCCGCCTGTCGCCACGATCCATGGCCTGGCGGACGTTGCCACGTCGCACGATCTGGGGCTGCGCACACCGATGGCGGTGCCGGACGCGCGCGGGGTCACCCTGATTCCGCATGGTCCACACGCGGTCAACATCAGCGATCCCAAGCGCGTCAACAAGGCGATTGCCGACTTCATGGACGAACTCGGCGCAGAGAACCCGGCAATCAAGGAGAATGCATGATGAGCCTCGGGATTGAAGGCAAGGTGGCGCTCGTCACCGGCGGGGCTTCGGGCATCGGCGAGGCCTGCGTGCGGCTGCTGCATGGCGCGGGCGCGAAAGTAGTGATCGCCGACATCGGCGAGGACGCGGCGCAGGCCCTGGCACAAAGCCTGGGCGCGGGCGCGGTGGCGATACGGACCGACATCTCGTCGGAGGAATCGTGCCAGCAGATGGTCCAGGCCACGCTCGACAACTTCGGACAACTCGACATCGCGGTGAATAACGCCGGCATTTCCAGCGTGCTGACCCCGACCGAGGACCTTACCTTCGCGGAATGGCGCCGGGTGGTCTCGATCAACCTCGATGGCCAGTTCCTGTGCCTGAAGGCCGAACTGCCGGCGATGAAGCCGCGCGGCGGGTCGATCATCAACATCGCCTCGATCATGGGTGCGATCGCGCGTGACGGCGCTTCGGCCTATGTCGCATCGAAGCACGGCCTGGTCGGTCTGACCAAGGCTGTCGCGATCGAATGTGCGCCGCACAACCTGCGCGTCAACGCAGTCGGGCCGGGCTATGTCGATACGCCGCTGCTGCAGAAGGCAACGCTGAACCAGTTGGACCATATCGCCGCGCTGCATCCGCTGGGCCGCCTGGCCCGGCCGGAAGAAATCGCCGCAGTGGTCGGTTTCCTCGCCTCACCCGCGGCCAGCTTCGTCACGGGTGCCTACTACCCCGTCGATGGCGGATACCTCGCCCGGTAAAAGCGAAACGCGCCGCCCGCCCGGTTGATCCGCGGGGTCCACCTCACAGGTTGACCGGGCCGGGCGTCCGCAATAAATGGTTCGACCATTTGACGGGCGAACCGCTTCGCCTAACATCTCGGGGGAGGACACGATGCACCAGTTCAAGCCAACCGATCACTTGCGTCATCCGGCCGGCGCGGACGGCCGGATGCGCGATTCGCTGTTCTGGCAGACGGTGATCCCGGAAGAGCGCCTTTGCTTCCAGACCTACCTGTACCTGACCGCCAGCGGCAATGTCGGCCTCAACATCGCGCTGTGGGGCGGCACCGAGGAAGAAAAGTTCCGCGTCGCCGAGTTCACCCAGGCCGAAGTACCTGCAACGATGGACTTCGACAATTTCAGCTTCGCCGGTTTTTCGCTGA
This sequence comes from Alphaproteobacteria bacterium, assembly GCA_031363685.1. GTDB lineage: Bacteria > Pseudomonadota > Alphaproteobacteria > Sphingomonadales > Sphingomonadaceae > Novosphingobium. The sequence goes on from JANLUV010000286.1 coordinate 3,098, forward strand.
ACAAGGTCGCGTTCGGCGGACCAGCCAAGGTTGCGTTCACCGGCGCCAGGATCAAGGCCGAGTTCGAGTTTACCGGGCTCCATGACCCGTTCAGCTATCACAGCAATCCCGATGGCCTGCCGAACTGGATGGCCGCCGACCGCTATGAACAATCCGGGCGGATCAAGGGGTTCATCGAAGCCGGCGATCGCCGGATCGAGCTGGACCGGATGGGCCACCGCGATCACTCGTGGGGGATCCGCAGCTGGGGCATGCCGCAGCACTGGAAATGGTTCTGCGCCTATACCCCCGATGGATCGATCGCGCTCAACGGCTGGTTCTGGATCGCGCGCGGCGAATATGGCTGCGCCGGTTATGTCGTGAAGGACGGCGAACTGTCGGCCATCGCCCACATGCGCCCCAAGGCCGGGTACGATCCGGACATGAGCCAGCGCCGCATGGAAGTGGACATCCACGACGTGGCCGGCCGGGTCACCCGGCTCGAATTCGAACGCTTCGGCAACTTGCGCCTGCCTGCGGGCGACAAGCTGGGCACGATCATCCAGGAAGCCGGCTGCTTCGCGAAAATCGATGGGCAGGACGGCAGCGGCCAGTTCGAAACGCACTGGCAGCAGTCCTATATCGATCACCTGAAGGAAGCGGGCCTGACCGCGTGAGTAACTGGGACTGGTGTGACGAGACCCGGGCAAAACTCACAACGTTCCTCGCCCGGAACGGTCTTATGGACGCGGCCCCGGCGATCACCCCGATCGGCGATGGCCATTCCAATCTGACGTACCGGCTTTCGCTCGGCGAGCGCTCGCTGGTGCTGCGCCGGCCGCCGCCGCCGCCGCTGCCGGTCGGCGCGAACGACGTGCTGCGCGAGGCGCGCCTGCTGACCGCGCTGTGGGGCACCGGCG
>JANLUV010000188.1:0-2918 GCA_031363685.1 Alphaproteobacteria bacterium
TCTTGGCGATCAGTTCGTCGGTCGCCAGATCAGCCAGATCATCAAGCGTCTTGATCCCGGCCTTGCCCAGCGTAACCAGCATCACTTCGGTCAGATGCGGGATTTCGGCCAGCGCATCTTCGACGCCCAGCGCGCGGCGGGTTTCGCGCGAGGCTTCGTCGCGGCGTTCCAGCGCTTCGGCGGCGCGGCTTTGCAGTTCCTCGCCGAGTTCCTCGTCGAAGCCTTCGATGTTGGCCAGTTCGGCGAGGTCGATATAGGCCACTTCCTCAAGTTCGGCGAAGCCTTCGGCGACCAGCAACTGCGACAGCGTCTCGTCGACGTCGAGTTCTTCCTCGAACATCTTCGAGCGTTCGGCAAATTCCTTCTGGCGCTTTTCGCTGGCCTCGGCCTCGGTCATGATGTCGATGGCCGAGCCGGTCAGCTGCGACGCCAGCCGGACGTTCTGGCCACGCCGGCCGATCGCCAGGCTGAGCTGGTCATCGGGGACGACCACTTCGATTCGGTTCTCGTCCTCGTCGATCACCACGCGCGAAACGGTGGCGGGCTGGAGCGCGTTGACTACGAAGGTTGCGGTATCCTCGCTCCACGGGATGATGTCGATCTTTTCGCCCTGCAGTTCCTGCACGACGGCCTGCACGCGGCTGCCCTTCATGCCGACGCAGGCGCCGACCGGGTCGATGCTGCTGTCGCGGCTGATCACGCCGATCTTGGCCCGGCTGCCCGGATCGCGGGCGGCGGCCTTGATCTCGATGATGCCATCGTAGATTTCGGGCACTTCCTGCGCGAACAGCTTCTTCATGAATTCGGGGTGCGCGCGGCTGAGAAATATCTGCGGGCCGCGGTTCTGGCGTTCCACCTTGAGGATCAATGCACGGACCCGCTCACCCACCCGGGCGGCTTCGCGCGGGATCTGCTGGTCGCGGCGGATCACGCCCTCGGCGCGGCCGAGGTTGACGATCACGTGGCCGAATTCGACCGACTTGATCACGCCGGTGATTACTTCGCCGGCGCGGTCCTTGAACTCGGCATACTGGCGGTCCCGCTCGGCATCGCGGACCTTCTGGAAGATCACCTGTTTGGCCGACTGCGCATCGATCCGGCCGAGATCGACCGGGGGCAGCGGATCGACAATGAAGTCACCCAGCGCGGCGCCCGGCTGCAGCTTTTCCGCCGCGACCAGATCGACCTGCTTGAAATAGTCCTCGACCACTTCGACCACTTCGACGACGCGCCACAGGCGCAAATCGCCGGTGCGCGGATCGAGCTTGGCGCGAATGTCGTTCTCCGCACCGTAACGGTTGCGGGCCGACTTCTGGATCGCTTCTTCCATCGCCTCGATGACGATCGACTTGTCGATCATCTTCTCCGTGGCGACCGCATTGGCGATCGCCAGCAGCTCGGCGCGGTTCGCGGAAATCGCACTGGCCATCGGTCTTAGTCTTCCTGTTCCTGAAGCGCGGCGGCTTCTTCGTTGGCGTCTTCGTCGTCAAATTCGTCAGCGCCGGCCGTGTCGAGCGGCTTGGCCGCAGCGAGCAGCCGGTCGGTCAGGACCAGCTTGGCCGAATGAATATCGGCGAGCGTAAATGTCACCGGACCCGACTTGCGATCGTCCAGCGTGACCGTTTCGACCCCGTGTTCATCTTTGGCAATCCCGACCAGATCGCCATGCAGCGCCTTGCGGTTGCCGTCGACCGGGTTCTTCAGCGCCACGCGGACTTCATGCCCGGCCCACTGCACGAAATCCTTCGGCCGGGTCAGCGGGCGATCGATCCCCGGCGAGGACACCTCGAGCCGGTAGGCTTCCACGATCAGCGTCTCGCCGGCTTCTTCCAGTTCGTCGATCCGGTCCGAAATACGGTGCGACAGGGCGGCGCAATCGTTCAGTACGAGCTGCCCGGTCTCGGGCCGCTCGGCCATGATCTGCAGCGTATGCTCCTCATCGCCCACTTCGCTCTTGCCGAACAGAATGACGCGCACGAGTTCGAAGCCGAGGGCCTTCGCCTCCGGCTCGACAATCTCGATGATGCGCGCAATATCCGCCACGTAAACTCCTTGGGCAAACTCCAGCATCCATGATTGCCGCATAGCCGTTTCGCGCCGGCCCCTTTCGGCGCCAGCCCGGACGTTGCATGACAATGTCTGGATTGACCGCCAGATAGGCGCGTTTCGGGAAAATGGCAAGTCCGGAAAATGGCCGGACAACCCGGCCGTCAAAGTCGCAGGGGCCTACCCTGCCGCGCGTTCCATCAGCCCGTGCTTCTTCAAGCAGTGGCGCAACTGGTCATAGGTCAGCCCCAGCGCCTTGGCGGTTTGCCGCTGGTTGTAGCGGTGCTTGGCGAGGTGGTGTGCGAGGATCGCCTTTTCGTGCGCATCGACCGCTGCGCGCAGGTCGGCGACGGAATCGTGCCCGTTGGACGGGATCTGCAACGGCACCGCAACACCGCTGCACGGCGCTGCAACCGGCGCCACTGGCTTCCACGCCGAATCGAACGGGTCGAACACCACGTGGCCGATCGGCCGGCTCCAGTCGTCCCAGCGATAGACCGCGCGTTCGATCACGTTGCGCAATTCGCGCACGTTGCCGGGCCAAGGGTATTCCTCCAGCGCGACCATCGCCGCTTCGGTGAAACCGGGCCAGGCGGCCCATTCCAGTTCAGTCGCCATGCGCCGGCCGAAATATTCGGCGAGCACGGCGATGTCCCCTTCCCGCACCCGCAGCGGCGGCAGGGTAATCACTTCGAAGCTGAGCCGGTCGAGCAGGTCGGCACGGAAGCGGCCCATCTCCGCCATGCGCGGCAAGTCCTCGTTGGTGGCGCCGACGATCCGCACGTCCACGTACAGCGGCCGGGACGAACCGATCCGGGTGACCTCGCCATATTCGATCACGCGCAGCAGGCGTTCCTGCGCGCCCATCGACA
>JANLUV010000277.1:0-1611 GCA_031363685.1 Alphaproteobacteria bacterium
CTTCGTAAGCAGAGATACTTTCTACTAGGTGCGCTGTCGTCGCCAACCGGCGATGTTCTTTCTTAAGAATTACAGGTGGAAGCGGTTGATCGTTAAGCTGTGCTCCGAACGGTCCAACAAAGAAGCCTTTCGCGGTTACGCCAATGATCCTATAATTGGGCATTTTGAGGTGATTGTTGTAGCCATTCAGCTCGGCGGTTGCCCAATCCCGCAAACTAGTATTTCTCAACCGAGCTGCGACGACAAGGCATTTACGCAGTATTGTCACCAGCCGCGCATCATCCTCAACGGCGAGTTCCACGATCTCATCGAGTTGTTTCATGTAACGCTCTTATCCTAGTCGTTCTGCACGAGGCCTTTGTAGCCCGAGGATGTCTAGCGCCAATTCTTTTTCGGCCAAAATCTGCCTCCCCAAGCGCAACCTCTCGCCGGAAGACGCACCGGGAGTTCGGGGGCAGTGGCCCCCGAGACTTCCCCTAATTTCCTCCCCACCTCTCACCCTTCGGCAAACATATACGGCGCCGCCGACCGGCGCATGTCGTCCGCCAGCAGTTCCCGCCCGATCGGCGGGGCGGCGCGGGCGGTGCATTCGGCGCGGTGGCAGAGGCGGCAGGTGACGCCGATGGGGGTGGCGGGCATCGCCTTGGGGTCCAGCCCTTTGGCATAGACCAGCCGGGGGGCGTGTTCGGCGGCGCAGGCCAGCGCGACCGAGCGGATCACCGATGGCCGGTTCCACCCGCCGCCGCCGGATTTCACCGTGCGCGCGATCGAGAAGAAGCGTTGCCCGTCGGGCAGTTCGAGCCACTGGGTGACGATTTCGCCGGGGGTGCGGAAGGCGGAGTGGACGGTCCACAGCGGGCAGCCGCCGCCGTGCGCGGCGAACGGGAAGCCGGCGCCGTCAAGCCGTTTGGAGACGTTGCCGGCCTGATCCACGCGCAGGAAGAAGAACGGCACGCCTTCCTGTCCCGGTCGGCCGAGCGTGGTCAGGCGGTGGGCGACCTGTTCGAAGCTGGCGCCGAACACCCGGCACAGCGCGGCGATATCGTAATCGCGGCTTTCGGCCATTTTGGCGAACCGATCATAGGGCATGACCAGCGCGGCGGCGGCATAGCTGGCGAGCGCGCGGCGGACGAGCGTGGCGGCATCCTTGCCGGTCAGCTGGGCGGGGCGGATGAGAGCGGCGATATCCTCTTTCAGCGCGGTCCAGGCGATGTGCAGGGCCAGCTGGAACTTGCGGCTGGTGGCATCCAGCGTGTCATCCAGCAGCAACTGGTCGTTGTGGCGATCCCAGCGGCGGATTGATTCGACCAGCACGTCGGGCGGCATGAAGCGGACGCGCAGGGCCTTGCGGGTTTTCAGCCATTCCGCCGCGCCGCCGGCTTCGGCGAGTTCGGCGGCGAGTTCCTCGGCGCGGGCGTCGAGCGCGGGGAAGTGGTTGCGGTGCGCCGCGAAGAACCGCTGGGTTTCGGTGACCGGGTCCTGCGCCGCGTCGTCCGGGTGGCTGCCGAGGCGCTGGTCGGCCAGTGCCTGCTGTTCGCGGGCGTAGGCGCCGTGGAGCCGCAGGATCGCCTCGGTCACGCCGGGGAAGCTGGTGGCGATGTCGGCGATTTC
>JANLUV010000299.1:0-3709 GCA_031363685.1 Alphaproteobacteria bacterium
CATTCGTGTGCTTTTGCCTGGCCGCGTCGAGCGCCTATATCCTCAATGACCTGATCGACATCGAGAGCGACCGCGCACACCCCACCAAGTGCCGCCGGCCAATCGCGGCCGGCGCCATTCCGGCGCGGCGGGCCATGGCGTTCAGTGCCGTGCTGATGGGTCTTGCGCTTGGGCTGGCCACCGCGCTGCCGCTGGCCTTTGCGGCCGTACTGGCGGTCTACGTCGCGGTTACCGTCGGCTATTCGCTGGCGCTGAAACGGATCGCGATCCTTGATGTGATCACGCTCGGCGCGCTCTACACGATTCGCGTGTTCGCGGGACTGATGGCATCGGGCGCGAAACAGTCGCCGTGGCTGTTCATGTTCTGCCTGTTCCTGTTCACCAGCCTGGCGCTGGTCAAGCGCTGCTCTGAACTGGTCATGCGGCGCGACGAAGGCGAGGCGGCAGTCGCCGGCCGCGATTACACCGTCAGCGACCTGGCGGTGCTGTTTCCGGCCGCGATTGCTGCGGGATTCGGGGCGATCCTGATCGTGGCGCTGTACATGTCCAGCCCCGAAGTGACGGCGCTTTATCGGCACCCGGCGCGGCTGTGGCTGCTGCACCCGGTGCTGATCTACTGGATCAGCCGCACGATCCTGCTGTCCAGCCGCAACCAGTTGCATGATGATCCGGTGGTCTTCGCGCTGACCGACCGGGTCTCGTGGGTGGTCGCTGGGCTGGCCGCGCTCATCATCGGGCTGGCGATTTGAGCCTGTCGCCCCACCCCGCGCGGATTTCGGGCTGGGGGCGTTACCCGGTCATCGACGGCCCGCTGGTTTCCCCGGACGATACGGCAGAAGCAGCGGCCGCCGCCGGGCTGATGGACGGCGCAATTCCGCGCGGCAATGGACGCTCCTATGGCGATGCGGCGCTGGGCGCTGCGTTGACCATTGCCGGCCGCCGGCTCGATCGCTTCATCGCGTTCGATGGCGCGAACGGGACGCTCGTTTGCGAGGGCGGGGTGCTGCTGAGCGATATCATCGATGCGCTGTTGCCGCGCGGCTGGTTTGTCGCGGTCACGCCGGGGACTCGCTTCGTCACCGTGGGCGGCATGATCGCGGCCGACGTCCACGGCAAGAACCACCATGGCGCGGGTTCGTTCTGCGATCATGTCGAGTGGCTGGATCTGGCCATTGGCGACGCAGTCCTGCGCTGTTCGCGCATTGAACATGCCGATCTGTTCGCCGCCACCTGCGGCGGGATGGGGTTGACCGGGCTGATTCTGCGCGCCGCGTTCCGCCTGCGCCCGGTCCCCAGCGCCAGCATCCGGCAGCAAGGCATCCGCGCCCGCAACCTCGATGCCGCGATCGAAGTGTTCGAGACCACGCTGGACTGGACCTATTCGGTCGCCTGGATCGATTGCCTCGCCGGCGGAGATCATCTCGGCCGCTCGGTTGTGCTGCTGGGCGAACATGCCGAAGTCGATGAACTGCCCGATCCGGCGATCCGCGCCGCGCCCCATGCCCGCGCGAGCCAGCGGACCAGGCGGGTGCCGTTCGATTTTCCCGCCTTCGCACTCAATCCCCTGTCGGTCGGTGCATTCAACGGGATCTACTATCGCGCCCAGCGCACCGGGGAGCGGATTGTCCCGCTCAATCCCTATTTCTATCCGCTCGACGCGATCCTCGAATGGAACCGGATTTATGGGCGGCGCGGGTTCGTGCAGTACCAGTGCGTGTTGCCGCTGGCCGAAAGCCGCGCCGGATTGATCCGCCTGCTGCGCGAGATTGCCAGGGCTGGCAGCGGATCGTTCCTGGCGGTGCTCAAGCGGATGGGGCCGGCCTCGTTCGGGCTGATGTCATTCCCGCTGGCCGGCTACACGCTGGCGCTCGATTTCCCGGTCAGTCCGGCAAATCTGGCGCTGCTTGACCGGCTCGACGCGATCACGGCCGAGCATGGCGGACGCATTTATCTGGCCAAGGACGGCCGGGCCAAGCCGAATTTTTCCGCCGGTTATCCGAAAATTGATGAATTCAGGGCCATTCGGGCGAAGTACGGCCTGACCACCCGCTTCGCCTCCTGCCTGTCACAACGCCTGGAACTGTAATGACGAAACCTGCCCCGTCTGTCCTCACCGGGCCGTTCCTTACTGGGCCTGTCCTTATTGTCGGCGCCCGTTCGGATATTGCCCGCGCCCTGGCCCGCGCCTACGCCGCGCAGGGCTGCAACCTGATTCTGGCCGCCCGGGATGCGGCGCGGCTGGCGGCCGACAAGGCCGATCTGGAAGTGCGCTACCAGGTAAGTGTCCAGACCGCCGAATGCGACCTGCTGGCGATCGATCCCGATGCGTTCCTGGCGGGCCTTGGCGCGGTGCCGGGCACTGTCGTGATGGTTGCGGGGCTGCTGGGCGATCAGGCGGTTTCGGCGTCGCAGGATGCCGAGGCGCGGCTGGTGATGGCCACCAATTATGCCGCGCCCGCCCGCCTGCTGCTGGCCGCCGCGCGGATCATGCAGTCCGGGTCCTGCATCATCGGGATCAGTTCGGTTGCGGGCGATCGCGGCCGCGCATCGAATTACATCTACGGCTCGGCCAAGGCGGGGTTCACCGCGTTCCTTTCGGGTCTGCGGGCCAGCCTTGCCGGCAAGGGCATCCATGTCCTGACGGTCAAGCCCGGCTTCGTCGCCACCGCAATGACCGAGGGGTTGAAACTCCCGCCCGTCATCACCGGCCAGCCCGAAGCGGTCGCGGCGGACATCATCAAGGCGCAGGCCAAGGGCCGGGATGTCATCTATACCTTGTGGATGTGGCGCTGGATTATGCTGATCATCCGCTCGATCCCCGAGAAGTTGTTCAAGAAGTTGTCGCTATAGCATTAAATTCAAAGGTTTAAGCGTTCCCACGCGTGCCGCAAAGCTGCGTGCCGGGAACGAAACGCCCTCGACAAGCCGGTCGGAAACTCTAGAGGAAGCGGGCATGACCGCTGACCGTTCCGACCACTCCCCGATCGACACTTCCCGTCACGATGGTGGCCGCTTCGATCCTGCCCGGTTTGATCCTGCCGCCGCCGATCCGCGCTGGCAGCGCGTCTGGGACGAGCGCCAGTGCTTTCGCGCCGATGACGCATCGGCCCGCCCGCGCAGCTACATCCTCGAGATGTTCCCCTATCCGTCGGGCCGCATCCACATCGGCCACGTCCGCAACTATACGATGGGTGATGTGCTGGCCCGTACCAAGCGGATGCAGGGCTTTGAAGTGCTGCATCCGATGGGGTGGGACGCGTTCGGGATGCCGGCCGAAAACGCGGCGATGGAAAAGGGCGTCCACCCCGGCGGCTGGACGCGCGAGAACATCGCGACGATGAAGGCGCAGCTCAAGCGGCTCGGCTTCGCGCTCGACTGGAGCCGCGAGATCGCAACTTGCGAGCCGGAGTATTACGGCCACGAACAAGCGCTGTTCCTCGACCTCTACGCGGCGGGGCTGGTTTACCGCCGCGAAAGCGCGGTCAACTGGGATCCGGTCGACCAGACCGTGCTGGCCAACGAACAGGTGATCGACGGGCGCGGCTGGCGTTCCGGCGCGCTGGTGGAAAAGCGCAAGCTCAACCAGTGGTTCCTCAAGATCACCGACTTCGCCGAGGAGCTGCTTGAAGGGCTGGACACGCTCGACAAGTGGCCGGAGAAGGTCCGGGTGATGCAGGGCAACTGGATCGGCAAGAGCCAGGGGCTGCAG
>JANLUV010000311.1:0-4262 GCA_031363685.1 Alphaproteobacteria bacterium
TGTCGATCTTCTGGCCGATAGAGAAACCGGGCATGCCGCGCTCGATCAGGAAGGTGGTTATCCCGCGCGAGCCTTCGCCGGTGCGGGCGTAGACCACCAGCGTATCGGCATCAGTCGCATTGGTGATCCAGAACTTGGTCCCGTTGAGGATGTACCGGTCGCCCTGCTTCTCGGCCTTGAGTCTCATCGCGACGACGTCGGATCCCGCACCCACCTCGGACATGGCGAGGCTACCGACATGTTCGCCCGAAATGAGCTTGGGCAGATACCGCGCCTTCTGCGCCGCGTTGCCCCAGCGCCGGATCTGGTTGACGCACAAGTTGGAGTGCGCCCCATAGCTCAGGCCAATCGAGGCCGACGCCCGCGCCACTTCCTCCTGCGCGACGACATGTTCGAGGTAGCCGAGCCCAAGGCCGCCATCCGCCTCGTCCACAGTGATCCCATGCAGCCCCAGCGCGCCCATTTCCGGCCACAGCTCGCGCGGGAACCAGTCCTCGGCATCGATCCGTGCTGCCAGCGGCGCAATCCGTTCGTTGGCGAACCGCGCCGTGCTGTCGCGGATCGTGTCTGCCATCTCGCCCAGTGCGAAATCAAACTCCGGCATCATCCTCTCCCGCTTGCCTGAGTCTAACGCTCAAGCGGTTGTGTCGGGCGCACCGGATCAGGTCATACCCTCGGCCGCGAACCTTGTCGCAACTCAGTCTGACGGTCCAACATACCAGCGGCTATGCACGAGGGCGACAGTTGTTCCTGCGCTCAGGCCGCGACGATCGTGCCTGCGGTGCGCGGAAAGTGAACGGCCACATCGCCCACTTCCGGCGCGGTCCAGCGGACCGCCAGCCGCCGGGGATGCGCCTCGAGCACTTCCCCGACAAGGTCGATCGGGCTGTATGCCGCCCATTTGACCGTCACCCGCTCGCCCGGTTGCGGCCCATGCTTAACGGTCGAGCACATGGCGATGGTTGGCGTTCCCGCGCGGGCAACCGCCAGTGCATCGCTCCGCGAAATAGTTTCGCGCCGACCATGCCCGATTGCCGCGATCCGCTTCATCCACGCCGCAAGGGCCGGGTAGTCGTCGGGGATGCGCTCGTTGCCGTTGCGGCAATGCCGCAGGAAATCGAGCGGCATCCACAGCGTGATGTCGACCAGATCGGCCCGGTCGCCCAACATGAAGGCGCGGCCGTCGCTCAACTGGCGCTCGATCAGGTCGAGGTGGGCGTGCAGGATCGGGACATTGACGGGCAGGGCCGCCGTCATCGCGGCAACATCATAGATCCCGGGCAGCATCTGCCTGCGGTCGACATCGAAATCCGGACGAGCGCTCGCTTCAAACCCCGATCCGCAGACGATCTGCACGATCAGCCAGAACAACGTGTCCTCGGCCCAGTAGGCCAGTCCCCGGCCGAGCCCGGGTCCGCTCGCGGCGGTCAGCGAAGGTTCCGCAATCCGCGCCTCGAGCAGGTCGAGCACCAGCTCGCTGCCGCAGTAGATATCCGCCCCGACCTGTGCGACCGGGATCTGGCGATACCCCCCAGTCAACACGGCGAGGTCCGGTTTGGGCAGGATGGTCGGATGATCGCAGGCGAACCACTGCGCGTTCTTGAAGCCCAGCATTGCTCGGATTTTCTGGGAAAACGCCGGCTGGTTATCGTAAAGATGCACGATCAGGTCATTCTGTCCGGCGGGCATGGCAGGCATCCTCGTGTTGCGACAGCGCTGCGTGAGCCGTCATCGTTGGACACACTTTGGCATCGGACGATGCCGTTCTGCAAGCTCCTTGGTCACCCCTCCAGCGCGAACATCTCCAGCTCGACGCTGCGGGCGGAATGGGCGTCGTTTTCCCCGATCGCCTCGCTGCGCCAAAGCACGCGCGGCTGGCGTTCGGCGACGATCAGGCGGAAGCGTTCGCCGGCTTCCGGCGCGCGCGGCAGGATCACTGCCTTGTCGGCAATCGTCGGCAACGCCAGCACCGCCGTGATGTCGCCGCGCAGGATCAGGTTGCATTGCGCCCGGGCGGTCTTCTATGGGCCTGCGCTTCACGGCACGGGGAACAGCCATGGCAAAGTCGATCAAGTTGACACTGACCGAGGACGAGGCGGAAATCCTTGTCGATGCGCTTGAAGCGGACATGGAAGGCTACATCGAATCCGCCAAGGAAGCGCGCGGCAATGCCAATCGCGCCGATGTGACGAGGTTCACCGAAGCGGCCGAGCGCATTCAGGCCCTGCTTACCAAGATCCGCGAATTGCTCGACTGAACCCTGCCGCAGCTGTCAGGTTTCGCACGCTTGTCGGAACGCGGGCCGTCCTGCTACCTCCGCGACAGTGCCGTGCCGGCGATTCGGCAAGCGCAACCACCGGCAATGCGGCGCAAACAAGCCGCCCGGACTGTTGAGAGGATGAACGGACATGGCATTGCTTGATTTCGCCGGCCGCGTCGCGCTGGTCACCGGGGCGGGGCGCGGGATGGGGCGGAGCCACGCGCTCATGCTCGCCTCGCGCGGGGCGCGGGTGGTGGTGAACGACCTGCCCGATGCCGCCGGTGAGGAAAGTTCGGCCGAAGCCGTTGTCCGCGAGATCCGTGCGGCCGGCGGTACGGCGGTGGCGGATCACCACAGCGTGGTCGGCGGGGATGTCGGCGGGGGTGGGGCCATAGTCCAGACTGCGCTCGACACATTTGGCCGGCTCGACATCGCGGTCTGCAACGCCGGCGTAATCAGCAGCGCGGCCTTCGCCGCAGCCGATCCGGCCGACTGGCGGATGGTGTTCGATATCCATTTTCAGGGCACTGTCGATGTCTGCCGCGCCGCATGGCCCCATCTCGCGCGCTCGGGCACGGGGCGGATCATCACCACTGCCTCCAGCGGAATGCTCGGCAACGCTGGCCTAAGCAGCTACGGCGCGGCCAAGGGCGCGATCTTCAGCCTGACCCGTAGCCTTGCGATCGAGGGGCAGGACTGCGGCATCACTGCCAACACGATCCTGCCCTCGGCATGGACCCGCATCACCGGCACCATCGACGATCCGGCGATTTCCGCCACGCTGCAGAAGTATTTCCAGCCGGAGCATGTCTCGGCGCTGGTGACATGGCTGGCGCATCAGGACACCACTGTCACCAACGAGGCGTTCCAGGTCAGCAGCGGCCGCGCCGGGCGGCTGGTGATGGCGGCCTACCCGACGGTGCGGATCGCGGAAAGCACGCCGGAAAACTGGCTGGCCAACCAGTCGACGCTGATGGCCGACGGTCCGTTATCACCCTTGCGGACGACGGCCGGGATGTTCGGCAACGAACTGGCCGATGTCGATCCGGCAATCCGCCACGCGATGAGCGGCGCGACCGGCGGTCTTGGCCTGAAACCCACCACCGGGCGTGAGGGTGATGACCTGGGTTGAGGTGACGCGGGCCGCCGCGAACTGGCTCATGGTGGTGTCGAATGACCGCCGCGCCGCATTGTTCAGGCTGCGGCGAATCGCGGCATAGCCGCACTGCTCCTTGCAGTGCTGCAGGTCCGCCGTTTCCAGACCGCTCCCGACATAGCCCGCGCGCGCCGCCGCATCGGCTCGCGCGGGCTATGTCGAACGGGCTCGGATCGGCGGAGGCAAACGGGATCAGGTCGCCCGCCAGCGTGAAGTATGACGCAATCAACGCGGGTGCATCCGGCATATCGTTTCTCCCGCGACTGTCGTCGTGGGGCGGGCCGTTTTCCGGCCTTGCCCAATTTCTAACCCGCTACGCCTTGCAGCGCCTCCATCTGCCAGCCGCGTCCGTCGTGGCGCCAGACCGTCAGGAACCGGCCCCGGACCTCGTGCAGCGTGCCGCTGACGGTCGCGTCGAGGTGCAGCCGGCCGCTCGCGATGAGCACGTCCGGCGCGGGCAGGCTCGCGCGCTCCACGGCGGAGCGGAAGTGGTGGTAGGTGGCGGTGCCCTCGGCCAGCTTGACAAGGTACGCCGCCTTGTCGTCGATCAGCCCGGTGGAATGGCAATAGAGCAGCCCATCGGCCAGGATCGTGTCCAGCGTGGGCAGGTCGCGCTCCATCACGGCGCGGGCGCGGCGGTCTTCAAGGCGCTGGGCCAGTTCGACCACTGCGTCGTCGGTCGGCACGGCCGTCATCCGAAGGGTACCGGTCCGCGCTGGACGAGGATGCCGTGCGGGAACACGGTGCCCGGCTTGATCGGGGCGCCGTGGATCTCGATCGCGATGGAGGCCTGGCCGAGGCCCAGGACCAGCCGCGTCAGCGTCGCGGCCTCCGGGGTCAGCGTGT
>JANLUV010000313.1:0-3617 GCA_031363685.1 Alphaproteobacteria bacterium
CGGTGAAAAAGCTGAGATCGGTGTAGATCCGCGCGGTGACAGGGTGAAAGTTGCCGGAGACGAAGTGGCAGTAGGTGCGGAAGCCATCGCCTTCGCGGCGCACGACCATCGATACCTTGGCGTGGGTTTTCCAGTCGACGAAGCCGTAGATCACCTGCACCCCGGCGCGTTCGAGCTGCGAGGCCCAGAGCAGGTTCTGTTCCTCGTCGAAGCGGGCCTTGAGTTCGACCACCGCCGTCACCGACTTGCCCGCTTCAGCCGCGGCGATCAGCGCCGCGATCACCGCCGATTGCTTGCCGGCGCGGTACAGCGTCTGCTTGATCGCAACGACATCGGGGTCCTTCGCCGCCTGACGCAGGAAATCGATCACCACCTCGAAAGTTTCGTAAGGGTGGTGGATGACCAGATCCTTTTCGCGGATCGCCGCGAAACAATCGCCGTTGTGTTCGAGAATCCGTTCCGGATAGCGCGGGCTGTATGGCTCGAACTTGAGATCGGGCCGCTCTTCCTCGACGATCGCGGCCAGGCCGTTGAAATCGATCTGCCCGCCCATCTTGAGCACCAGCGCGCTGTCGAGCCGGAGCTGGTGGCGCAGCAGCTGCTCCGAGCCGGGATCGAAATTGTCCTCCAGCTGGAGCTGGATCACCCGGCCGCGACGGCGGCGCTGGATCGCGGTGCGGAAATAGCGGACGAGGTCCTCGGCATCCTCCTCGATTTCGATATCGCTGTCGCGCAGGACACGGAACGCGCCGTTGCCGTGGACGCGAAAACCGGGGAACAGCAGCGCGGCATGGCGGCGGATCACGTCGATGATCGAAATCCAGATCGCCTCGCCCCCGAAGATGGGGGTGGGCAGGCGGACGAAACGCGGCAGCGCGGTCGGCACCAGCACCATTTCCGCGACCGGCGCGTTATCGGCGATGCGGGTGAGCGCGAACATGACGCCCACGCCCTGGTTGGCGATGAACGGGAACGGATGCGCCGGATCAATCGCCTGCGGGGTGATCACCGGCATGACATGCTCGGTGAAATAGCGCGCCAGCCAGTCCGCATCGGGCTTGGCGAACGCGCGGCGGCCGGCGGTTTCGCTGACGATGCGGACCCCGGCTTCGGCGAGCTGGGCAATCAGCACCGCAAGGCTTTCCTGCTGGCCGGCAACCAGTTCGGCCACACCCTGGCGGATCGCGGCAAGCTGCTGCGACGGGGTGCGGCCATCGAGCGAAATCTCGTCGATCTGGCGCTGCGCCTGCCCCGCGAGGCCGGCGACGCGAACCATCACGAATTCATCAAGGTTGCTGCCCGAGATCGAGAGGAACCGCAGCCGTTCGAGCAGCGGATAGTCGGGGTTCTGCGCTTCGGCCAGCACGCGGCGGTTGAATTCGAGCCAGCTCAGCTCGCGGTTGAAGAACAGCGCGCGGTTCCCGGCTTCGGGAACCCCCGCATCAGGCAGGACGATACCGTCTGAATCGGCACTGGCCGCGTCGCTGTTGCCGCCGGACGACAGCCCGTGGTCGCTCATACCAGTCCTTTGCCGATCGTGGATCTTCCGCCGCATGCGAGGGTCTTGTTACACTTGCGTGAAAACGAGGAAAGGGTCTGCAAGGATTGAACTGCGGATTGTTCCACAGATCCCGGGGCAGTGTGTAAACGCGCAGACTAGCCAGCAACCGCAGTGCAGCATACCTTTCGCCGGCCAGACTCCGAGTCGCGCGGCCTGAAAGCGCGCGGTCAGCGGATGAAATGGCCAGATTCAGGAGGCAATGCGATGCGGGAATCGACCAAGGGCTTGCTCAAGGCAGCCGTTTTGACGGTCGGCGTCGCCGATTGCATCGGCATCTATATCACCCAGCATCGACTGACCCAGCCGGTCCCGGCCGACATTCAGTATGACGCGGCCTATGCCTCGCCCGGCGAAACCGGCGTGTTCCATCCCGACCAGGGCATGCCCACGCTTGGGCCCAGGCTGGCGGCGGCCCGACTTGAAGCGGCCCGTCCTGAGCAGGCCCATCCTGCATCCGCAAAGCTTGCCGACGCGCAGACCGCCGGGGTGAAGGCCGGTGGCGAGAAGGCCGGTGGCGCGAGGGCCGCTTTGGCCGCAGCGCAGACGCCCCAGTTCGCGCTGGTGGCACCGGCGATTGCGCCGCTCCACCACGCCGCCAGCGCTGCGGCGCCCGGTTCGGTGCGGCTGGCCCGGATCAATTCGGTGCGGCTGGCCCGGAGCGATCCGTCCGCCAGCCCGGCGGCCCAGCCAAATCCGGCGCGTCATTCTGCCCATGGCGTGACGGCGCAGAGTTCCGCCAGCCCCCTGGCCGGGCTGGTCCCCACGCAGGAGCATACCCGGCTGTTTGCCGACGCTTTTGGCAGCGGCTTCGCCAATGTTCCGCTCGACGCGCCGATCACCCAGCAGCTTGATGATGAACCGGGCTGGTCCGGTCTGGCCGAGGACGGCAGCACCGCAGATGTCCAACTGGCCCACAATGGCGGCGTTGCACCGGTCGCCAGCGATGCGGCGAAGCCGTCCAGCGCGGCGCCGGAACTGCCCGCGTCAGGGCCAGCCGTGACGCTGCCTGATACCGACAAGCTCTGATCCCGCATCGCATCTGATCCGGTTCCGCGTACAGGCCCGGCTGGCGGCCAGACGCAGGCCCGGCTTGCGGCCGGCAGCAGGATCGCCCATGGGCGTCCGGCCTGAGTCCCGGGGGGTTTGATGCAACAGGAATTCGTGATCACGCTGTCCTGCGCGGACCGGCCGGGGCTGGTTGCCGCGGTGACCGGGCGGCTGGCCGGGATTGGCGGCAATATCCGCGAGGCGCAGCAGTTCAACGCGGTCGATTCCGGCCGGTTCTTCATGCGCATCGGGTTCGACTGCCCGGGGCTGACCGCACCCGAGATCGCCGCGCGGTTCGCCGACGTTACCGCGCACTACGCGATGGACTGGCAGGTCCGCGCCACGAGCGAGCGGCGCAAGGTGCTGCTGCTGGTCAGCAAGTTCGATCACTGTCTGGGTGACCTGCTGTATCGCCACCGGATCGGCGAACTGCCGATGGACGTGGTCGGCGTGGTCTGCAACCATCCGCGCGAGGCGCTGAACGGTTCGCTGACCGATGATGTGCCGTTTTATCACCTGCCGGTAACCCGGGACACCAAGCCCGCGCAGGAGGCCCGGATCAAGGTGCTGGTCGATGAAACCGGTGCCGAACTGGTGGTGCTGGCGCGCTACATGCAGATCCTGTCGGATGACATGGTGGGGTTCCTGTCAGGCCGCTGCATCAATATCCACCATTCGTTCCTGCCGGGTTTCAAGGGTGCCAAACCCTATCACCAGGCCCATGCGCGCGGGGTCAAGATGATCGGCGCGACCGCCCACTATGTCACCGCCGACCTCGACGAGGGACCAATCGTCCACCAGGACGTGGAGGCGATCAGCCATGCCGACAGCCCGGACGATCTGGTCCGCAAGGGCCGCGACATCGAGCGGCGGGTGCTGGCGACGGCGGTGCTGCTGCACCTGGAAGACCGCGTGTTCCTCGATGGGAACAAGACGGTGGTGTTCAAACCTTAAGCGAATTCCTCGGTGTCGATCGTGCGCTGCATGAACCCCGGATAGCGCGGCCCCG
>JANLUV010000316.1:0-3879 GCA_031363685.1 Alphaproteobacteria bacterium
GGAAGCCGTCCTGCTGGGCGCGGTTGAAGCGGTGGATCTCGTCCACGAACAGCAATGTACGTTGTCCCGGTTCCTGTGGCCCGGCTTTGGCCGCCAGTTCCGCTTCGGCAAACGCCTTCTTGAGATCGGCTACGCCCGAAAACACTGCGCTGATCGCAACATAGCGCATCCCCACCGCATCCGCGAGCAGGCGCGCGATCGAGGTCTTGCCGGTGCCGGGCGGCCCCCACAGGATCATCGACGATAGCCGCCCCGCCGCCACCATCCGCCCGATCGCGCCTTCCGGCCCGGTCAGATGGCCTTGCCCGATGATTTCGCCCAGCGTGCGCGGGCGCAGCCGGTCTGCCAACGGGGCGTCGGCGCGCGGCGATTCCGGCGAATCGGGCGGAACATCGGCGGCAAACAGGTCGGTCATGAACCCTACTTAAAGTTAGGATGGAAAATTGCATCCGGGACGAAATGTGTTAGGCCCCCTTAGGTATCTCTTACGGGAACCATGGGAGGGCCGCCTTGAACCGCAGTAGCCGATATCGCGACGCGCCCACCGGCGTGACTGAGGGCGTTCCGCTGCATCTGTGGATTGTCGGAGTGCTGAGCCTCGCGTGGAACACGTTCGGCGCGTTTGATTACACGATGACCAATATGCGCAATCCCGGTTACCTGGCCGGGTTTCCGGCGGAAATGATTGCGACGATCGATGTGATGCCGCTGTGGGCTCACGCTGGCTGGTCCTTTGGCGTGTGGGGATCGCTGGTCGGTTCGATCCTGCTGCTGGTCCGCTCGCGCTTCGCCTTCGGGGCGTTCGCGCTGTCTTTGCTGGGGCTGGCGACCAGCACGATCTGGCAGGAGTTGACCCCGCTGCCGCCGGCGATGCGCGAGCCCGGAATGATCTGGATGAACCTCGCGATCTGGGTGATCGTGGTCGGCTTGCTGCTCTATGCGCGGCGAATGACCGCGCGCGGGATATTGCGCTGAGGGCTTAACCGCGCCGCGCCTTTTGCCGGATCAGGCGGAGATAGGTGTCGGCCACGGCCTGATTGATCCGGTCCCATGAATAGTCATGGCTGCGCGCCTCGCCAGCCGCGCCGTGGCGGCGGCGCAAGTCGGCGTCGATGACATAGGCCTGCAACGCGTCGGCGTACTGGCGGATCGCGCCGGGGCGGATCAGGCGGCCGGAATTATGGTCATCGACCAGGCTTTCGCTGCCAGTCGCGGCGGCGGCGACCACCGGCAACCCGCAGGCCATCGCCTCCAGCGTCACGTTGCCGAACGTTTCGGTAACCGAGGGGAAGAACAGCACATCCATGCTGGCCACCGCGCGGGCGAGGTCCGCCCCGCCGAGGAACCCGGTGAAGACCGCTTCGGGCAGGCGGTTCTCGAACCATTCGCGCGCCGGCCCTTCGCCGATGACCAGCACGCGGTAGCGGACCCCGCGCCGCCGCAGGTCGTCGATCGCGTCCGAAAACACGTCGAGGCCTTTTTCCATCACCAGCCGGCTGAAGATGCCGATCACGACCTCGTCGTCGGCAAACCCCTGTGCCTGCCGCCAGCCCATGTCGCGGCAGGCGGGATTGAACACCTCGCGGTCAACCCCGCGTGACCAGATGTCGATGTCATAGTTCATGCGCTGGTCGCGCAGCACTTGCGCCATCGATTCAGACGGCGCGACCAGCGCGTCGCAGCGCCGGTAGAACCGCCGCAGTATTGCCTCGAGCAGCGGTTCGATGAAGGCGAGGTTGTAATAGCGCGGATACGTCTCGAACCGGGTGTGGACCGAGCAGAGCACCGGCAACCGGCGGGTCCGGGCCCAGCTTACCGCCCGGTGGCCGGCGGGATCGGGCGAGGAGACATGGATGACATTGGGCTCATAACGCTTCAGGTCGCGGCGCACACGCGGCGACAGGCCCATCGCGACGTGATATTCGGCGCGGCCCGGAATGGGGAGCGATGGCAGGGCGACCAGATCGCCGGTCGGCGGGAAGGCGGGCTCGGCCACCATCGGCGAATAGACCCGCACCGCCGCACCCTGGCGCAGCAGATAGCCGACCAGCCGGTTGAGCGACTGGTTCGCCCCATCGCGCACATAATTATAGTTCCCGCTGAACAGCGCGATCCGCAGGTCCGCATACGACGAGGGGCCAGTTGTCATAGCGGCGCGCCATACAGCGGCCGCCTCTGCTTGGCGAGGGGGGCGCTGCATCGGGACCGGACGAACGGCGCAGCATAAAACTGTGGCCCGGAAGACACACCCTGCTATTTTCGCAGGCTGCAGTGCAGCATTTACGGGCCAGCGGGTTTGAAACCGAAGGCGGCCCAATCAACCTCGGCCTTCAGCATTACGCCCGCCGCCTACCAGATCACGCGCAAGCTTGATTATGGCATTTCGGCACGGGCCCGTGTCGGGCTCACCCCGATGGGTGGCGCGCTATTCTATGTTACCGGTGGCGGCAGCCGAGCGATCCGCGCTTCGATACCCACGCCTTGCGCGCGACGCTTGGTTTCCAGTTCTGAACCATCAGTTCTGAATCTGCGCGGGCTGACTGCAAAACGAAGGGCGCCCGGTCATCTGCCGGGCGCCCGTTTCTTTGTTCCTGCAATCGATCCGTGTCCGCTGCGGTAACCGGATCGGTTGACCCGGACTTACCAGCCGCGCCCGTACCCGCGATATTCGCGCCATTCATGGCCTCGTCCGCCATGGTGCCAACCGCGATCATATCCGCCGCGATAATACGGGCGATAATACCGATCCGGATAGCGCGGGCCGTCGCGGTAATAGTAGTATTCGCGGTATTCGCGGTACTCCGGATAGCCGCCGTCGTAATAGTAGTCGTCCCCGTCGTAACTGCCATCATCGCGGTTCGATGCGATCGCAGCGCCCAGCGCCAAGCCGACCACGCCGGCGCCGATCGCGATCGCGGCATTGTCGCCGCCGCCATGGCGGCGGCCGCGCCAGCCGTCGGCCAGAGCCGGGCTCGCCGTAGTCAGCGTGACTGCGCCCAGCGCCAGTCCGAGAATGGTTTTGCGAATGAGGGTCATGGTCCTTTGCTCCTGCCCCTACTGCATGGCTCACCGGGCCTTGAATGCATGAAGTCACAGCGCTGAACCGGGGGTTAACCTTTTTGGCGGGCGTGGGCGGATTGCGGCGGGCCGTGACGTTGCAATATCAGCACAGGAAAAGGGCGCCCGGCGGCGGGCCGGACGCCCCTTCCTGATGGCGCCTGCTTCAGGAAAGACGCTGGCGCCGGAAGGTGTCAGTAGCCTTGGCGATAGCTGCGGTTGCCATCGTAGTCGTCGCGTCCGTCGTACCCGTCGTCACCATGGCCGCGGCCGCCCTGGTCGTCATACCCCCTGTCGCCATAGCCCCGGTCGTTGTAGCCCCGATCGTTGTAGCCCCGGCGGGCGTAGTAGCGGTTGCCGTCGTAGCGACGGCCATCACGGTCATAGCGCCGGCCCTGGCGGTCCCAGTAATAACCTTCGCGGTATTGCCAGCCACGATCGGCATAGCGATCGTTGCGGCGGTTGGAACTCGAAACGATGATCGCGCCCAGCGCGAGGCCGATGATCCCGCCGGCAATCGCGGCCCCGGTTGCGTCGCCGCCGCGATGACCGCCGCCGCGATAGGAATCGGCCATTGCGGGCGAAGCCGCCGTCAGCGAGGTGGCGGCGAGGACGGTGGCGAGAGTTGCCTTTTTGAAGAAAGTCATGGCTTAAACTCCTGCGGCCAGAGGGGGAAGAACCCGATTGCCCTTCGGTGATTTGCCGCTTGAGTTCATCTTTAAGCCTGCGAACCTGAACGTCTGAGGAGTGGGGTTGGCAGCCATTGTTCAGGTTTGGCTGCGTCAAACTGAATGGGGCCGCCTTCGGTGGAAGGCGGCCCCA
>JANLUV010000319.1:0-1692 GCA_031363685.1 Alphaproteobacteria bacterium
GATCAGCGCGGCTTCCAGCTTGGCAACCGCCTGGTACAGATCCTCGACCCCGCTCAGGGACAGCGCGGTATCCATGTGCGTGCTGCTGCCGTGCCACTCGCAGCCATAGAACGAATACCCGTCAAGCAGGTCGGTCACCCCGCACTGCGAGAACATGTAGGCTTCATCGGTGAAATGGCTCGTCGCGATCAGCGGGCCGGGGCCGCCGGCCTTGCCCTGGTCGATGCCCATGGCCTCGGCATCGGACACCGCGATGGTCAGTGCCGAGATCGGGTGGCGCGGCAGGTCGTTGCGGGCCAGGCTTTCGCCCAGCCGGTCCCATCCGACCAGCGTGAAATCGGCGGCAGTCGCCTCAAGAAATCGGGCCGGTAAAATCCGCCCTTCGCCCGCGCAAGGCTCCAGCAACGCGCGCAGCTTTGCCGCCGCGCGATCGGCCTCGCCGACGCGCAGCATCGCCTCTATGTTGCGGCGAAATACTTCTTCGTCCAACCCGTCGATGGTGATCGATGCCACCGGCAAAAACTCCAGCAATCGTGTGTGAATGCCGGGAGACTGCTGCGCTTGAAAGGGTTACTCCCGGCTAACGGGAGATGGTTAACGCGGCACAATCGTCGCACGGTTCACCGAACTTTGCATTATCCCGACACGATCTTCACCAACCGCCGCTCGATCACGCTAAGCACCCCGGCCAGGTCATGCCCGCGCTTCAGCACCTGCCCACCCTCGCCGAACAGCGTCCACATGCCCTGTTTGCCGCGCAAGGCCGGGCGTTTTTCGACCTGCGCCTGCGGGCGTTCGGCGGCGCGGCGAAAGGCGCAGAAGCTGGCGGCGTCCTTGCCGAAATCCATCGCATAATCGCGCCATTCGCCAGCCGCGACCATCCGGCCGTAAAGGTCGAGAATGCGCACCAGTTCGACCCGGTCAAACCCGATCTGCAGCGGCGCCCGCTGCGCCGGAAAGGGTACGATGGTGGCGCCTGCCAGCGATCTGGGCTCGTCCGCCCGCACTCGGCCTCAGCCCCGCGTCCGCTTGCGCGAGGCGCCAACCTCGACCGGAGCGCCGCCCGGTGGCGCGCCCTCCGCAGCGCCGCGCCCGGCCGCGAAAACTGCCCTTAACTCAGCCAGATCCACGCGCAGGGCGGCAACCTCGCTCTCCAGTTCCTCCAGCCGCTGCGTGGCGGCCGGTTCGCACGGTTCCTTGCACGGCGTGCCATAAGGCATGAAGTCCTTGGCCCACGTTTCGGCGGCGACCAGCATGGACCGCGCCTTCATGCCGACCATGGTCGCGCCTTCGGGCACATCCTCGGTCACCACCGCGTTGGCGCCCACGCGCGCGCGCGGCCCGATCGTGATCGGCCCGAGGATCTGCGCGCCCGATCCCACGATCACGTTGTCCTGCAAGGTCGGGTGGCGCTTGCCCGGAATGCCGTTGGCCGGGTTGGTCCCGCCCAGCGTGACGCATTGATAGATCGTCACGTTATCGCCGATCTCGGCGGTTTCGCCGATCACGGTGAAGCCGTGGTCGATAAACAGGTGCTTGCCGATTTTCGCGCCGGGATGAATGTCGATCGCGGTGATGAAGCGCGCGGTGTGATTGACCACGCGGGCCAGGAAAAACAGCCGGCCCTCGAACAGCCAGTGCGCCACCCGGTGAAAGCCAACCGCCCACAGCCCGGGGTACAGCAGCACTTCC
>JANLUV010000334.1:0-3062 GCA_031363685.1 Alphaproteobacteria bacterium
CTTGTCGGCCAACCGCGACGAGAGCGCATTTTCCGATCCTGACCGGTTCGACATCCACCGCTCGCCCAACCGGCATGTCGGGTTCGGCTTCGGCGGGCACATCTGCCTGGGCATCCACCTGGCGCGGATGGAGATGATTGCGCTGTGGCAGGCCGTGATCCCGCGCCTGCGCAGCGTCTCGCTGACCGGCCCGGCGCGCGTGGCGGAATCGGAGTTCGTCTGCGGTCCGAAAACCGTGCCGATCCGGTTCGAGATGGACTGAGCGGCAAGGGACGAAGCAGACGGACGGCAGATACAAACGCGGAAGCCCACCCCGCTGCGACTAACCCTTGCCTCCGGCTCGGCCAAGTCTCGCTCCCCTCCCGCTTGCAGGAGGGGTTGGGGCTGGGCATGCAACGGCAGCAGTTTTGCCATCGCCCCCCTTCAGCGTCCCGTGCCCCGCGTCCCCCCGTGCAACTTGTGAACCACGCGCGGCTGCTGAACGGGCCGTGCGAACAGCGCGCTCGGGCAGACCTTGCGCGCCGGCGCACCCAGCGTGCCATCGGCATCGGGCTGGAGCGAATCGCTGACATCCTTGACCGTCCGGACCAGGATGTCGTGGACGGCCTGCTGCGCCGCCGTCATCAGCTTGTTGTTGAGGCACGCAATCGAGGTCAGCCCGCGAATATCGGGATTGACGATCCGGCGCGCCTGCAACCGGCCCTCCATGCAATCGGCATGGATGCCCGACCACGGCATGATCGCATAGCCCTGCCCCGACATCGCGATGGCCCGCAACGCGTTGAACGATTCGGTTTCGAACTGGACCGTCAGGCTGCGATTGCGCTTGGCCGCCTCTTCCTCGAGGATCTTGCGCCAGGACGTGGTCATGCTGGACATCACCAACGGGTAATCGAACACCCGG
The DNA here is from genome assembly GCA_031363685.1 of Alphaproteobacteria bacterium. Classification (GTDB taxonomy): domain Bacteria; phylum Pseudomonadota; class Alphaproteobacteria; order Sphingomonadales; family Sphingomonadaceae; genus Novosphingobium. The sequence continues at coordinate 905 of JANLUV010000334.1, forward strand.
TCGAAATCGACCACGCCAACCTGCGGCTCGTCCTGGAAATGGCCGACCAGGCAATAATGCTCGATATACAGCGGGGTCAGCGCGAACCCGACGTTGTCGGGAATGTTGAACACCACCGCAAAGTCGATCTTGCCCGATTGCAGCCAGTCATAGATTGCCGACGAACTGGCATCGAGCAGGTAAAGGTTCACCTCCGGCAATTCGTTGCGCACAGCGGCATGTAATTGCGGCCCGATCAGTTCGGGCATGTTCGACGGCAACCCGATCGAAACCGAACCCGCCGGCGATGTCTTGCGCTGTTTCAGCGCCAGGATCGCCTCGGTATGATAGCGCAACATCGCGACCGCGCGTTCATACAGCAGTTGCCCGTTCTCGTTCAGCTGAACGCCGCGACTGCTGCGTTCGACCAACTGGACGCCCAGTTCCGCCTCGAGGTTGGACAAGTGCACGCTAAGCGCCGGCTGCGCGACGTGCAGGCGTTCGGCCGCCTTCATCAGGCTGCCTGCTTCCGCGATCCCGACGAAATACCTGAGATGTTTGATATCCATATGATCCAGACTCCCTCTCGTCCGGTCCCGGCTGACACCGCATGCCGAATTTATTTCGGTAAACTAACTCAGTCGCGCGCGCTTCGCCAGCCCTTCCTGTCCCCCCTCCATCGCGACGGACTGTATGGTTCAGAGCAAAAACCTCGTTGCTGCGGCAGGGCGCCCCCCATACGACGCCGTGATCGCAACCTGCCGCCACGGGCGCGGCGTTTCGCTATTGCGCCCGGCATGCTAAGCGGCATCATGGAGGAAACAGACCATGCAACCCAAGGGAATGGAGACGGCGTGACCGGAGGAGCAAACCTGCTTGCGGGGATCCGCGTGATTGATCTCAGCCAGATCTACAATGGCCCTTATGCCACCTTCCTGATGGCGCTGGCTGGTGCCGACATCATCAAGGTCGAACCGCCGGGCGGCGAACCGTTGCGCCGGCGCGGCGTGGTGGGCGGCGCGGCGCTGCCGTTCGCGATGCTCAACGGCTGCAAGAAATCGGTGGTGATCGACCTCAAGACCGAGGAGGGCAAAGCCGCGCTCAAGCGGCTGGTCGCCGATGCCGACGTGGTCGTCGAAAACTTTGCACCCGGCGTGATGGACCGGCTGGGCGTGGGCGAGGACGTGCTTTGCGCGCTCAACCCGCGGCTGATCTATGCCTCCAGTTCGGGCTATGGCCGCGACGGACCCTATCGCAATTACCCGGCGATGGATCTGACCATCCAGGCGATGTGCGGGATCATGGAAATCACCGGCTTCCCGGATCGCCCGCCGGTAAAATCCGGCCCGGCGGTGGGTGACTTCTTCTCGGGCATCCACCTCTACGGCGCGATCATGACCGCGCTGTTCGCGCGGGAACGCACCGGCGTGCCGCACCGCACCGAAGTGGCGATGCAGGACGCGGTCTATGCCTCGCTCAGTTCCAACCTCGGCATGGCGTGGGGTGCGCCGGAAGGCAGCACCACGCCGACCCGCACCGGCAACCGTCACGGCGGCCTCGCCGAATGTCCGTATAACGTCTATCCGACCAGCGACGGCTACATCGCGATGATCTGCGTGCGCGATGCCCATTGGCAGGCGCTGATGCAGGTGATGGGGCGCGACGATCTGGCGACCGATCCGGAATTGTCGACGCTGATAGGCCGGGTCGCGCAGATGGACCGGGTCGATGCACTGATCGGAGAATGGACCGCGCCGCAAACCAAGGCCGCGCTGTTCGCCCGCCTGCTCGAGGCGAAAATCCCCAGCGCTCCGGTCCGCACGCTCGACGAAGTGATGAACGATCCCAATATGCACGCGCGCGGCACGCTGGTGTGGCAGGACCACCCGGAACTGGGCCGGATCGTCGTGCAGCATTCGCCGATGCGCTATGACGGCGTGGAACCGGTCGCGATCACGCCCAGCCGCCCGCTGGGTGCGGATACTGACGCCGTATTGGCCGACTGAGGCGATAGCGGGGGCGGCGCAGCGCGCCGTCCCCGCCGCACTGTTCAGACCAATACCGTGCGCCCGGTGACATGCCCGGCCTTCAGTTCCAGCATGGCCTGATTGGCGCGATCCTTCGGGCACAGCGTGACCGGGGTCGGTGCAAGCTTGCCTTGCTGTGCCAGCTTGACCAC
>JANLUV010000356.1:0-5590 GCA_031363685.1 Alphaproteobacteria bacterium
GGGAATGGCGAAATCATCCAGCCCGCCCAGCCGCTCCTCCGCCTCGGCCAGCGCGGCGACCAGCCGGGCTTGCGGCAACAAGCGGCTGTCATGGTGGATCTGCAAGCTGCGGATGCCCGGCGTCACGTCGATGATCCCGGGCAGGTGCAGCTTATCCAGTTCCATCATCAGCGCGTGGACCCGCAGCCGCAGTTCAAGGTCGAGCACGATCGGGCCGTATTCGACCAGCAGGTGCTGATCGCCCTGCCGCCGGTAGCACGCCGCCGGGCGATCTCCCGCAGCGGGAATGGCATGGACGATCGGGCTTCCGAGTTCCGGTGCCGATGGGGCTGGCTGCCGGCGCAGTTTGCCCGCGACCACCGCGTCCTGTTCGGCCAGCGCCGCCGCAGCGCCCGCTTCGCTGACCGGCAGGAACCGCAGGGTATCGCCCGGCGCGAGCTGACCGATTTTCCACAGATCGGCCGCGATGGTCACGAACGGGCAGACGAATCCGCCGAGCGAGGGGCCGTCCGGGCCGAGGATGATCGGCATGTCGCCGGTGAAATCGACCGCGCCGATCGCATAGGCGTTGTCGTGGATGTTGGAGGGATGAAGACCGGCCTCGCCTCCGTCGGTCCGCGCCCACTGCGGTTTCGGCCCGATCAGCCGCACGCCGGTCCGGCTGGAGTTGTAGTGGACTTGCCACGCCGTCTCGCACAGCATGGTCACGTCTCCGGGGGTGAAGAAATCGGGTGCGCCGTGCGGGCCGTAAAGCACGCGGACGGTCCATTCACGGGTAACCTCGGGGCAGGGCAGGCCCGCGCCGTCCAGCGCTGCGCCGGTGGCGCCGTGGGCAAGGTGCAGGGTATCGCCGGTCAGCACGCCGCGCCCGGCATGGCCGCCGAAGCCGCCCGGCGTGAACGCGGCGCTGCTGCCAAGGAACCGGGGCGCGGCGATCCCGCCTGCAATCAGCAGGTAACCGCGCATCCCGGTCCCCGCGACGCGGCCGATCTGCAGCACCTGGCCCGCCGCCACGTCGAACGGTGCCCAGCAGGGAGCGGGCACGCCGTCCAGCTTCGCGCCGAACTCTGCCCCGGCGAGGCACACCCGCGCTGCCGCATCGAAGTGCAGGCCGGGTCCGGCGGCGGTGAATTCCAATCCCGCCGTCCCGTCCGGGTTGCCGAGCAGCCGGTTGCCAAGCCGGAACGACAGCGCGTCCATCGGTCCGGACGGCGGTACGCCCACGTCCCAGAACCCGATCCGGCCGGGCCAGTCCTGCACCGTGGTGGCCGGGCCGCCCGAGAGGACGCGGATGGTCTGCGGGTGCCAGGCGATCCCGGCGAGCGCGCGGGTGGAGACATTGCCGCTGGTGAACACCTCGCTCGCCACCACTTCGCGCAACCATTCGAGGTTGGTCTCGATTCCGGCGATCCGGGTTTCCTCCAGCGCATCCTGCAGTGCATCAATCGCTTCGGCGCGGGTGGGCGCCGTGACGATCAGCTTGGCCAGCAGCGGATCGTAGAACGCCGAAACCTGCGATCCCGCCGCCACCCAGCCATCGACGCGGGTCCAGTCGGGAAAATCCACCTCGGTCAGCAGGCCGGAACTGGGGCGGAAATCCTGCCCCGGATCCTCGGCATAGAGCCGCACCTGGATCGACGCGCCGTGCGGTCGGGCGACAAAGCCATCGAGGAACGCGTAATCCCCGGCTGCACCCCGGACCATCCATTCGACCAGATCGATGCCGGTGACCTGTTCGGTCACGCCGTGTTCGACCTGGAGCCGGGTGTTCACTTCGAGGAAATAGAAATCGTCCCGCGCCGGATCGTAGAGAAATTCGACCGTCCCGGCGGAGCGATAGTTCGCCCCCGCCGTCAGCCGCACTGCCGCCGCGATCATGGCATCGCGCGTCGCCGCCGGAAGCAACGGGGCGGGGGTTTCCTCGACCACCTTCTGGTTGCGCCGTTGCAGCGAGCAATCCCGCTCGCCCAGCGCCACCACGCGGCCCGCGCCGTCGCCGAACACCTGCACTTCGACATGCCGCGCGGTTTCGACATAGCGTTCGAGGAACACCCCGCCGTTGCCGAAATTGCCTGCGCCCAGCCGTACCACGCCGGCGAAAGCATCGGAGAGTTCGGCGGGCGATTGGCAGATCTTCATCCCGATCCCGCCGCCGCCGGCGGTGGCCTTGAGGATCACCGGATAGCCGATGTCCGCCGCCGCGCGCACGGCGGCTTCGGGGTCGGTCAGCAGCCCGGTTCCGGGAGCGAGCGCGACACCGTGCGCTTCGGCCAGATCGCGCGCGGAATGTTTGAGGCCGAATGCGGTAATATTGGCGGCGGTCGGCCCGATGAACACGATTCCGGCCGCTTCACAGGCCGCCGCGAATTCGGTGCTTTCCGACAGGAATCCGTAGCCGGGATGGATCGCCCCGGCCCCGGTCGCCTTGGCGGCGGCGAGAATCGCGGGAATATCGAGGTAGCTTTCGCTGGCCGGGGCCGGGCCGATCCGCACCGCTTCGTCCGCCTCGGCAACGTGGAGCGAACCGGCATCGGCATCGGAATAGACCGCGACCGACCCGATCCCCATGCTCCGCAAGGTGCGGATGATCCGGCAGGCAATCGCTCCGCGATTGGCGATGAGGATCTTGGCGAACAGGGTCATGCGCTGATGATCATCCGGACCGGGGTGGGGTTGAAGCCATTGCACGGGTTGTTGATCTGCGGGCAGTTGGAGACGACCACGTCCACGTCCATCTCGGCCCGCACGTCCACCATCAGGCCGGGCGCGGAAATTCCGTCGACGATGCCAAGTGCGCCATCGGCTTCGACCGGCACGTTCATGAAGAAGTTGATGTTGGACACCATGTCGCGCTTGCCCCGCCCGGCGCGGACGTTGGCATCAAGGAAATTGTCGACACAGGCGTGCTGGTTCTTGGTGTGGTGGCCATAGCGCAGCGTGTTGCTTTCGCAGCTGCAGGCCCCGCCGATGGTGTCGTGCCAGGCGACGTTGGTGGCCGTGATCGTCAGCATCGCGCGGCCTTCGTTCGACAGCAGCACCGAGCCGGGGCGCAGGAAGATGTTGCCCTGCGCGGCGATGGTGTCCTGCGCGGAATAGCGTTCGGCATCGTCACCGGCGGCATAGGCGAGGAAATCGACCGCCTGGTTGCCTTCCAGATCAACGATGCGCAGCGTCTGGCCGCGCACCACGCGGTGCAGCCACGGTGCGCGGGCGGGGACGATTTCATCGTGGACGATGGGGCCGGGCAGACCGGCGATAGCGGGATCGGCCATCTTGGCGCTCCTTATCTGAGGGTGTAATCTTCGGTGTTGAGGAAGGCGCGCAGGCCCTCGGGCGTGGCACCGCGCACAGGGTCATCGGCGGGTGTAACCGGGCCTTGCCAGGCGGTGACGCGCAGCGGAGTGACCGACCATTCGGGGCGCGGATCGATCACATGCGGGCAGTTGGCCAGCACCACGATCAGGTCCATTTCGGCGCGCAGCAGCACTTCGCGGCCGGCCGGGAACGGGCCGGTTTCCGGGATGGTGGCGCCATCCGCCGCGATCTTCACGCCCTTGAAGAAATTGATGCAAGGGTGGACGTCCTTGCGGCCGAGCCCGTGCTTGGCGACGGCGAGCATGAACCGGTCCCGCGCATTGGGGTGAGCGCCGTAGTTCTTGCCATCACCGTACTTGCGGGCGTTGGAGGCCTCGGTCGAGGCGCCGCAGAAGGTATCGTGCGTGCCGGCGGTATCGGCGAGGAGCGAGATCATCACCCGGCCCATGTCGGATAGCAGCAGCTTGCCCGCGCCGAGATAGCCGTTCCACTGGACCTTGATGGTATCGGCCACGTTCAGCCGTTCAGCCGCGTTTTCCGGGTTGAACAGCAGGAGCGAGGCGCAAGCGTCGCCATCAAGGTCGATCAGCCGCAGCCGCGTGCCGCGCGCGATCCGGCCCGCGGTGTAGCCGCCGGGGGCAACGGTTTCCTCCCACACCACCGGACCGCCGGCATCGGCGGCCGCAGCGGGGACGGTGGGCATGGCGGCCACGCGCGTGCCGGCCATGGCGCGGGCATGGGCCTGCGCGGCGTAAGGATCGCCGGTCGGGCTGGATGAGGCGAGGTTCATCGCGGTTCCTTCGATGACAGCGGGGGCAGCAGGGCCGTGGCGGTGACAAGCTGGGTCTGCTGCACCCCGCGAACTTTCCGCAGTGCGTCAGACAGGTTGTGCAACCGCTGCGCGGTGCCCTGGACCAGCAGCACTTCGAGCGACTGGTCATCTTCAAGGAAGATGTGCTGGCTCGAAATGATCTCGGCAATGAAGCCGGACTGGACTTGTGCGAGGGCGTGGCGGACGCGGCCCGATTCGGCGCGGTAGATCAGCGTGATAGTGCCAGAGAGTACGGTTTCCGGGCGTTCGCGGGCGCTGTGCGCGGCCAGTTCCTGGCGGATCAGTTCCGCGATCATCTGCGAGCGGTTGGCGACTTCCCGCTCGGAAACCATCGCGTCGAGCTCGGCGAAGAGTTCAGCCGGGAGGCTGATGCTGAGGCGGACGAGTGAGGGCGCAGCGGTGGTTGCCATGATGATTGCGATCCTATCCAATATTACGATTGAGGTAAAGCGTAATACGTTTGCTGCGTTGCGGGCACGAAAAATGGGCAAGGTTCGGGCGTGTGCCTCATTTTTGGGCAACGCTGCGCCATCGCGGCCCGCTAATACGTTGCAATTCCGCGATCTGGAAATTGGCACGGATGTTGCTGGATAAGCCGATGCCAACCAGGCAGAGCAACTCCTGAGGGGGAATTCATGCACCAGACCATTAAGACAGCCTTTGCGGCCACGGCACTCGCCACCGCGTTCGCTGCGGCCCCGGCCTTCGCCGAAGATGCGCCGGCGAGCGACATCACGATTACCGGCAGCGTCTCGCTGACCACCGAATACCGCCTGCGCGGCATCTCGCAGACCGACGGCGACGCCGCGGTCCAGGGCGGCCTGACCATCGCCCACACTTCGGGTTTTTACGTTGGCACATGGGCGTCGAACCTGGCTGGCAACGGCACCTGGGGCGGCTCCAACATGGAGCTCGATCTGATCGCCGGCTACACCAAGGCGCTCGGCCCGGTCACGCTCGACGGCGGGTTCATCTACTATGCGTACCCGGGCACGACCGGCCATGATTTCTATGAACTCTATGCGTCGGCTTCGGGTGCGATCGGGCCGGTCAAGGCCAAGCTTGGCACATACTGGGCGCCCCCGCAGAACAGCATCCGTACCAGCCCGTCGAAGGGCAACAACATCTGGGTCTACACCGATCTGGCCCTGCCGATCGCCGGTACGCCGCTGACGCTGAAGGGCCATGGCGGCTATTCGAGCGGCGATTCGATTTACACCTACGGCAAGGATGTGTTCGATTATTCGGCCGGCGCCGACATTACCTTCAAGATGCTGACGCTGAACGTCTCGTACGTCGGTACAGATCTGCCCACCGGCTTCGCCAACGCCAACTTCGGCGCGGGCAGCGAAACCGGCCACTCGATCACGCGTGGCAAGGTCGTGGCGACCCTCACCGCCGCGTTCTGATCTTATGAATGCCCCGCCGCCCCGGGGTCCGTGA
>JANLUV010000358.1:0-3074 GCA_031363685.1 Alphaproteobacteria bacterium
CGGTGTTTTGACAAGGATCGGGGAGGCGTTGGATAACAGGCCCTCCCCCAGCCCCTCCCGCAAGCGGGAGGGGAGTTTGTGGACGTCCGGCCCGAGGGTCGGACGAGACTAATGTCCCTGTCCCCGCAATGGCTGGATGAACTGCGCGCCCGGCTGACGCTGTCGAGCGTTATCGGACGGACCACGCGGCTGACCAAGGCGGGGCACGAGTTCAAGGCCTGCTGCCCGTTCCACAACGAGAAAAGCCCCAGTTTTACCGTCAACGACGAGAAGGGCTTCTACCATTGCTTCGGCTGCGGGGCGCATGGCGATGCGATCCGCTGGATGACCGACCAGCGCGGGCTGTCGTTCATGGATGCGGTCAAGGAACTGGCGGCCGAGGCAGGGCTGGAAGTTCCCGCCCCTGATCCGCGCGCGGCCCAGGCGGCCGAGCAGCGCGATTCGCTGCACGACGTCATGAAGGCGGCGCAGGAGTGGTTCGTCGGCCAGCTCGCCGGGCCGGAGGGGGCAAAAGCGCGCGCCTATCTCGCCACGCGCGGGTTCGATCCGCACACCGTGGCACGGTTCGGGTTCGGCTTTGCGCCGGAATGGCGGCAGGCGCTGAAGGCGGCGCTGGCGGCAATCCCGGAGGACAAACTGCTCGAAGGCGGGCTCAGGATCGCCGTGGAAGGCAAAGAGCCTTACGACCGGTTTCGCGGGCGCCTGATGCTGCCGATCGAGGATGCACGCGGGCGGGTGATCGCATTCGGCGGACGGATCCTCGATGTCGCGAAAACTGATGCGCCCAAGTATCTGAATTCGCCCGACACCCCGCTGTTCGACAAGGGCCGCACGCTTTACAATCTCCACCGGGCCGGCCCTGCCGCGCGGCAATCGGGCCGGCTGATCGTCGTCGAAGGGTACATGGACGTGATCGCATTGGCGGCGGCGGGGTTTACCGAGGCGGTCGCCCCGCTCGGCACCGCGCTGACCGAGCATCAACTCGCCCTGCTGTGGCGCGTGGTCGAAACGCCGATCCTGTGCTTCGATGGTGATGCGGCCGGGCAGCGCGCGGCCCTGCGCGCGATCGGCCGGGCGCTGCCGGTGCTGAAGCCCGCCCATTCGCTGCGGATCGCGCGGCTGCCCGCAGGATTGGACCCGGATGACCTGATCAGGCAGAGCGGCGCCGCAGCGATGGAAACGCTGCTGGCCGAGGCCAAAAACCTGATCGACACGCTGTGGGAGCATGAGCGCGAGGCGCTGCCGCTGGTGACGCCCGAGGACAAGGCCGGGCTGAAGGCGCGGCTGATGGCGCATGTCGATCTTATCACCGACCCGGACATCAAGGCGCTTTATCGCCGCGATCTGACCGAGCGGTTTTCCGCCTTCGCCTTCCCCCGCCGCGAAGCTGCCGCGTGGCAGCCGCAGGCACCCCGCCCCGCTGGCGATGCGCGGCGGCCGGGCAACCGGAAGGGTGGCAACTGGCGCGAAGCCCCGCCGCCCCCGCCTTCGCCCGAAACGGCGCGGCGCCTGAACAAGGCCACCGGAGGCTCGCGTCAGGCGCTGGCGGCGGCGGTGCTGGCTGGCCTGTGCGCCTATCCCGGCGCAATTCTGCGCCATGCGGAAACGCTGTCGCGGGCACGGCTGGCCGATCCCGGGCACGCCCGGTTGCTCGACGCGTTGCTCGATGCGGCGGATAACACTGGCTTCGGCGGCGAATCGCTTGAAATCGCGGGACTTGCCACCACATTGTCGGACCAGGGCCTGACGCCCCCCGACCCGAGCGAATACGCAAGAATCCCTTATCCGTTCACCAGCGGCGAAATGCCTGACGACGTGGCTCTGGCCGCGCTCGATACGGCGATCCTGATGCTGGTTGACGGACCGGAACTGGAAGCGGCGATCCACGCCGCGACCGAGCGGTTCGACTTTGACGAACAGGGGCGGCTGCGCGCCCGCAAGAAGGAACTTGAAGATCGGCTGAAGGCACTGATGCGGGAATAATCCCGGGATAAACATCGCAAGTCGTGCATTTCAATCGAATGAGCACTGGTATTTATGGCGCGTCTCGGGCACATCGTCTGTTCGCGGTATAATCCGGCACAAGATACGGACAACCGTTTGCGGCCCCCGCCCCTGGGCGGCGCCGAAACCATTATGGCGGAATGATGGAAGAAGAAATCACCGGCAGCGAAGCGGATGGCGGCGATGCCCCGCTCATCGATCTCAACGAAGCGTCGGTCAAGAAACTGATCGCCCGCGCCAAGCGTCGCGGGGTCATCACGTACGACGAGCTGAACGAGGCCTTGCCGCAGGACCAGATGACCTCCGAGCAGATCGAGGACATCATGGCTGCGATCTCGGAAATGGGCGTGAACATCGTCGAAAGCGACGAGGACGCGACCGATCCTGAAGAGCGCAAGGCCGAAGACGCCGAGGATGAGGAGGCCGTCGATGAACGGCCGGACCTGATCAAGAAGAAAGAAACGATCGAGCGTACCGATGATCCGGTGCGCATGTACCTGCGCGAGATGGGCGCGGTCGAACTGCTCAGCCGCGAGGGCGAAATCGCCATCGCCAAGCGGATCGAAGCCGGTCGCGACACCATGATCCTGGGTCTGTGCGAAAGCCCGATCACCTTCCACGCGATCATCCACTGGTCCGAAGCGCTGAACGCCGGCGAGATGCAACTGCGCGAGATCCTCGATCTCGACGCGATGCTCTCCAAGGAACCCGCGCCCGAGGCGCTGGCCGAAGGCGGCGAGGAAGCTAACGGCGAGATCACCGCAGCCACCGCCGGCCCGTCCTTCAAGGAAGAGGAAGAGGTCGAGGAAGAACCCGCCGACGAGGAAGACGAGGACGGGGTTGAACGCCGCGCCCGCCGTCCGGTCGAGGAGGAAGAGGAGGACAACACTCTTTCGCTCGCCCAGATGGAAGCCGCGCTCAAGCCCGAGGCGCTGGAAAAGTTTGCCCTCATCACCGATCTGTTCCGGCAGTTCGAGAAGATCCAGGGTGAGCGGCTGGTGGCGATGGGCGGCGGCGGATCGTTCCCCGCAGCCAAGGAACGCACCTACCAGCAGCTGCGCGCAGAGCTT
>JANLUV010000403.1:0-4384 GCA_031363685.1 Alphaproteobacteria bacterium
CGGCCTTCGAGCGTGAACGGACTGTTGGCCGCGAGCACGACCACCCCATCGGCGGGCGCGCGAATCTGAGTGCCGGTGCCGGCGGCAATATCCATCCCGGTGTGATAGGCACCCGGCGCGCCGCGATAGATCCGCTGCGACCCGAACCGGCCGGACAAGCGCCCGGGGGCCGGGCGGATCATCGGCTGGCGCCAGCCTTCCGCCCCGGTTACCTGCGCGCGGGCGGCGGCGATCTGCGCCAGTTCCGCGGCACGGATGCGCTGGAACACCTCGTCAGGCAGCGATGGCGGGCGCAGCGGTGCGTCGATCCGTTCGATCGGCCAGCTGCGCGGGGTGATGGTGAGGGGCAGCATGGTCAGCCAGCCGTTTGGCCTGCGCCCCGTCAGCTTCGCCGCGGCGGGTGCGTCACGATCGAACGCGATGAAGAAGAACCCGCGCTCGTCCTTCGCTACCGACCGACTGTCGAGGTCGAGCGCCAGATCAATGCCGGCCTGCCCCCGCGCCCACCCCCCTTGAGTCAACCGCTGGGCCAGCAGCGCGATCGGCGGTGTAACGATGGTCATGGCGCCAGCCGGGCGGCCTGTACCCGTCACACCGGCAACGACCGCGCTGCCCGCGCCGGACAGAACGTGGCGGCGGGTGAGGTTCATCCCCCAGCAGGCTCAGTCTTCGCCCAGCAGGCGCTTGGTCGCGAGTTCGGGGGTGGCGTACGCTTCCTGTCGTTCCACGCTCCAGTAGCGCAGTGTTTCGAGCGAGATCGGCTTGCCGCTGACCGCACAGGCCACGAAGTGACCGGGTGAGACGATGCGAAAGCCGTTGGCTTCGAAGTGGAGTACGGCGGGGCGATCGGAGGCAGACATCAGCATGGCAGGCATTCTAGCACCGCCGCGCCGTCAGAACAAATCGCCCTGTGTGGTGCCGGTCGCGCCTGCGTTGCGCTTTGCCGCCGCGCGGGGGCCGCGCCCCTCCGCCGGGGCGACCTGCAGCGTGCCGTCATGGAATTCGAGCGTCAGCGCCGCCAGCCCCGCCGCCGCCGCCTGCCCCGACACGACATGGCCATCCGGCCCGGTCACCAGCGCATAACCGCGCTGCAACGGCGCCTTGGGGTCAAGCTGCACCCGCAGCCGCTCCAGCGCCGCGATCCGGGTGCGCTCGTGCGCGATCCGGCGCTTCAGATCGTCCGGCCGCAGGCGGACCGTATCGAGCCGCTGCCGGGCATGGCGCAATTGCGCGGCGAGCAACGGCGCCGACAGTCGCCCGGCTTGCCGTTGCAGCACGGTTCGCGCCACCACGATCCGGTCAGACAACCCGCGCCGCAGCCGTTCGGACAGCTCGTCCAACTGCTGGACCTTCGCGCTGAGCAGCGCTTCAGGCCGGGGCAGACGCTGCACCCGCGCCTCCAGCCGTTCGCGGCCCAGCGTCACCGGGCGCAGCGCGCAGCGGCGCTGGCGATAGGCGAGTTCGGCCAGTTGCGCCGCCAGTTCCTCGCGCACCGGCACCGCGATTTCCGCCGCCGCCGTCGGCGTCGGGGCGCGCAAGTCGGCAGCAAAATCGGCCAGCGTGGTATCGGTTTCGTGGCCGACGGCGGAGATTACCGGGATGGTGCAGGCGGCAATCGCGCGGACCACCGCTTCCTCGTTGAACGCCCACAGATCTTCGATCGAACCGCCGCCGCGCGCCACGATCACCAGATCGGGCCGGGGGATGGGGCCATCTCCCGCCAGCGCCGAAAAGCCGCGCACCGCTGCGGCGATCTGTTCGGCCGCGCCCTGCCCCTGAACCAGCACCGGCCAGACAATGACGTGGCTTGGGAACCGGTCGGCCAGCCGGTGGAGAATGTCGTGGATTACTGCCCCGGTCGGCGAGGTGACCACGCCGATCACTGCGGGCAGGAACGGCAGCCGGCGTTTGCCGGCCGGATCGAACAGCCCTTCGGCTTCCAGCCGCGCCTTGGTCTTCGCCAGCAGCGCCAGCAGCGCGCCTTCGCCGGCGATCTCCATCCGGTCGATGACGATCTGGTAGTTCGAGCGGCCGGGATAAGTCGTCAGCTTGCCGGTCGCGACCACTTCCACGCCGTCTTCGGGCCTGAACCCCAGCCGCTGCGCATTGCCGCGCCACATCACTCCGTCGAGCCGCGCGCCTTCGTCCTTCAGGCTCATGTAGATGTGGCCCGAAGCCGCGCGCTTCACCCCCGAAAGTTCGCCGCGCACCCGCACGAACCCGAACCGGTCCTCGACCGTGCGCTTGAGCAGTGCGGAAATTTCGGTGATCGACAGCGGCCCGTCGGGACCTTGTAAGGCGTTGTCGCCCGGCGTGCCTTTCGCTAACAGCCCGCCAGGTTGATCATCGGAAAAAGGCGGTACGTCGGGCATGAATATCCTGCTTCTGGGCTCGGGCGGCCGCGAACATGCGCTGGCGTGGAAGCTGGCGCAATCCGATCTGCTGATAAATGGGGGCAAGCTGTATGCTGCGCCCGGCAATCCCGGCGTAGCTCAGCACGCCGAACTGATCACGCTGGATGTGACCGATCACGCCGCCGTGGTCACTTTCTGCGAGACGCACCGGATCGGGCTGGTCGTGATCGGCCCGGAAGCGCCGCTGGTCGATGGGCTGGGCGATTCGCTGCGGGGGGCGGGCTTTCCCGTGTTCGGACCAAGTCGCGCCGCCGCGCAGCTCGAAGGTTCCAAGGGCTTCACCAAGGACTTGTGCACCCGCGCCCATATCCCGACCGCCGGGTATGAGCGCGTCACCAGCGCGGATGCCGGCCTGGCCGCCGTGCGCCGGTTCGGCGCGCCGGTGGTGATCAAGGCGGATGGCCTGGCGGCGGGCAAAGGCGTGACCGTCGCGATGGACCTGCCCACTGCCGAGGACGCGATCCGCGAAATCTTCGCCGGCCGTTTTGGCAGCGCCGGCGCGGAAGCCGTGGTCGAGGAATTCCTCGAAGGCGAGGAAGCCAGCTTCTTCGCCATTACCGACGGCAGCACGATCGTCCCGTTCGGCTCGGCGCAGGATCACAAGCGGGTGGGCGAGGGCGATACCGGCCCCAACACCGGCGGCATGGGCGCCTACAGCCCGGCCCGCGTGTTGACCCCTGAACTTGAGGCCGAGGCGATGACCCGGATCATCGCGCCCACCGTCAAGGCGATGGCCGATGAAGGCATGCCTTATTCCGGCGTGCTCTACGCGGGGCTGATGCTGACGGCCAACGGCCCCAAGCTGATCGAATACAACGCCCGGTTCGGCGATCCGGAATGCCAGGTGCTGATGCTCCGGCTCGAATCCGATCTGGGCGAACTGCTGCTGGCCTGCGCCGAAAACCGGCTTTCGGCGATCGACCCGCCGCGCTTTTCACCGGACCCCGCGCTCACCGTGGTGATGGCGGCCGCTGGTTATCCGGGCGAGCCGAAGCAGGGCGGCCGGATCGGTGGTATTCGGGCGGCCGAGGTGACCGGGGCGCAGGTGTTCCATGCCGGTACCACGCTGGGCATCGACGGCGCGCTGACGGCCAGCGGCGGCCGCGTGCTGAACGTCACCGCGCGAGGGCTATCGGTGACCGAGGCGCAGGCGCGGGCCTATGTCGCGGTTGATGCGCTCACCGCACCAGAACTGTTCTGCCGCCGCGATATCGGCCAGAAGGAAGTGGCGCGCGAACGGGGCGATTGAGCGCCCGTTCGGCTGGCGCGTCAGCCCAGCTTCGCCGCCACCAGTTCGGCCAGATCCGCCTCGGGCCGCGCGCCATAGTGCGAGATGACCTCGGCCGCGCAGATCGCGCCCAGCTTGAGGCATTCGGCCAGCGGCTTGCCGCGGACGTGGCCGAACAGGAACCCGGCGGCGAACAGATCGCCCGCGCCGGTGGTATCGACCACGTGGGCAACCGGTTCGGCGGGCACTTGCGCATGTTCGCCGCCGCTCACCGCATGGGCGCCGTTCTCGCTGCGGGTGACGACCACGGTGGGAACTTTCCCGCCGAGCGCGGCGATCCCCTCGTGGAAATCCTCGATCCCGGTCAGCGCGGCCAGTTCGTGTTCGTTGGCGAACAGGATATCGATTTCGCCCTGTTCGATCATCGCGCGGAAATCATCGCCGTGGCGGGCGATGACGAAGGCGTCGGACAGGGTGAACGCCACTTTCCGGCCTGCGCCCCGCGCGGCGGCGATCGCCCGGCGCATGGCGGCGCGCGGCTCTTCCGGATCCCACAGGTAGCCTTCGAGATAAAGCACCGCAGCGTCGGCAATCGCCGCCTCGTCCAGCTGCGCGGCGGGCAGGAACTGCGACGCGCCGAGGAAGGTGTTCATTGTCCGCTGCCCGTCGCGCGTAACGAAGATCAGGCAGCGCGCGGTGGCGGGCTGGCCGCTGCGCGCCGGGGTGGCGAAGGCGATCCCGG
>JANLUV010000426.1:0-1683 GCA_031363685.1 Alphaproteobacteria bacterium
CCGCGCGTCTCGCGCTCCTCGGCGCTGGCCTCCAAGGCGACCGGCTTTCCCATTGCCCGCGTCGCGGCCAAGCTGGCGGTGGGCTATACGCTGGACGAGATCACCAACGAGATCACCGGCGCGACCCCGGCCAGCTTCGAACCGTCGATCGATTATGTCGTCACCAAGATCCCCCGGTTTGCGTTTGAAAAGTTCAAGGGCGCCGAACCGCTGCTGTCGACCGCGATGAAGTCGGTCGGCGAAGTCATGGCAATCGGCCGCAATTTCAAGGAATCGATGCAGAAGGCGCTGCGCGGTCTGGAAACCGGGCTCGACGGGTTCAACCGCGTGCCCGAACTGGACGGCGCCACCCGCGACGAGATCACCGCCGCGCTGTCCCGGCAGACGCCCGACCGTCTGCTCAATGTCGCACAGGCCTTCCGCGAGGGCTTTACGGTGGAGGAGGTCAACGCCATCACCCATTACGATCCATGGTTCCTGCGCCAGATCGCCGAGATCGTGGCCGAGGAAGCCGCGATTGTCGCCAATGGCCTGCCGCTTGAAGCGGTCGGTTTGCGCCGGCTCAAGGCGATGGGCTTTTCGGACAAGCGCCTGGCCACGCTGGCGGTCCGCTCGGTCGGGGTTGCGGGCGGGATGGGCGAAACCCAGGCCCGCCGCTCGGGCCTGCTGCACGATGCGCTGAAGGGCCTGGCCGGCGCCACTTCCGAACAGGAAGTGTGCGAACTGCGCCACAAGCTGGGCGTGCGCCCGGTGTTCAAGCGGATCGACAGCTGCGCGGCCGAGTTCGAGGCGGTTACGCCCTATATGTATTCGACGTATGAGGCGCCCAGCTTCGGCGAGCCGGAATGCGAATCCGCCCCGTCCAACCGCAAGAAGATCGTGATTCTTGGCGGCGGTCCGAACCGCATCGGGCAGGGGATCGAGTTTGATTACTGCTGCGTCCACGCCTGCTTCGCGCTGGCGGAAGCCGGGTACGAGACGATCATGATCAACTGCAACCCGGAGACGGTCTCGACCGATTACGACACCTCGGATCGACTTTACTTTGAGCCTCTAACCCGCGAAGATGTTTTGGAAATCCTGCGGGTAGAACAGTCCAACGGGGAACTGGTGGGGGTGATCGTCCAGTTCGGCGGGCAGACCCCGCTGAAGCTGGCGCAAGCGCTGGAGGATGCCGGCATTCCGATCCTCGGCACGTCGCCCGACGCGATCGATCTGGCCGAAGACCGCGAGCGCTTTTCCGCGCTGGTCGACAAGCTTGGGCTGCGCCAGCCGGCCAACGGCATCGCCCGCAGCCGGGACGAAGCGGTCGCCGTTGCCAATCGCATCGGCTTCCCGGTGCTGATGCGGCCAAGCTATGTGCTGGGCGGGCGGGCGATGGAAATCGTCGACAGCGTTCCCCAGCTTGATGATTACATCGCCACGGCCGTGCAGGTTTCGGGCGATAGCCCGGTGCTGATCGACCAGTATTTGCGCGATGCGATCGAGTGCGATGTCGATGCGCTGTGCGACGGCGAGGAAGTCGTCATCGCTGGCGTGATGCAGCATATCGAGGAAGCGGGGATCCATTCGGGCGATAGCGCCTGCACCCTGCCGCCGTACAACCTGTCCCCGGAAATCATCGCCGAACTGGAGCGGCAGGCCAGATTGCTGGCACTGGCGCTGGGCGTGGTCGGGCTGATG
>JANLUV010000462.1:0-4916 GCA_031363685.1 Alphaproteobacteria bacterium
TGGCAAGGGGCTCATGGCGGCCAGTCTGGCTGCGTTGCTGCAGGCGCGCGGGTTCCGGGTGCGGATCCGCAAGTTCGATCCCTATCTGAACGTCGATCCGGGGACGATGAGCCCCTATCAGCACGGCGAAGTCTACGTCACCGACGACGGAGCGGAGACCGACCTGGATCTGGGCCACTACGAACGCTTCACCGGCGTATCGGCGCGCCAGTCGGACAACATCACCTCGGGCCGGATTTACCAGCAGATCATCGCCAAGGAACGCCGGGGGGACTACCTTGGCGCGACCGTGCAGGTGATCCCGCACGTGACCGACGCGATCAAGGTGTTTGCCCAGGCCGAGACCGACGATCTTGATTTCGTGCTGTGCGAGATCGGCGGCACCGTCGGCGATATCGAGGGCCTGCCGTTCATCGAGGCGATCCGCCAGATGCGCAACGAACTGGGCCGCGAGCAGACCGCGTTCATCCACGTCACGCTGGTGCCCTATATCGCCGCGGCGGGCGAACTGAAGACCAAGCCGACCCAGCATTCGGTCCGCGAACTGACCGCGATGGGGGTCCAGCCCGACCTGCTGCTGTGTCGCTGCGAAAAGCCGCTGCCCGAAAACGACCGCGCCAAGATCGCGCTGTTCTGCAACGTCCGCCAGGAAGCGGTGATCCCCGCGCTGGACGCCTCCAGCATCTATGCAGTGCCGTTGCAGTACCACGCCGAAGGGCTGGATGCCGAAGTGCTGCGGCATTTCGGGCTGACCTCGCCCCTGCCGGACCTGTCGCGCTGGGCGGACATCGTCGATCGCTTCCAGCACCCCGAAGGCGAAGTGACGATCGGGGTGGTCGCCAAGTACATCGGCCTGCAGGACGCCTACAAGTCGCTGAACGAGGCGCTGGTCCACGGCGGCATCGCCCACCGGGTCAAAGTCAACATCAAGTGGCTCGACGCCGAGATCTTCGAGCAGGGTGACGCGGAAATCGCGGCGCATCTGGAACCGATGCACGGCATTCTCGTGCCTGGCGGGTTCGGCGAGCGCGGAACCGAAGGCAAGATCGCCAGCGTCCGCTTTGCCCGCGAACGGCGGGTGCCGTTCTTCGGCATCTGCCTGGGCATGCAGATGGCCTGCATCGAAGCGGCGCGCAACACCGCCGGAATTCGGGGCGCATCGTCCACCGAATTCGGCCCGACCGACGAACCGGTGGTGGGCATCATCACCGAATGGATGACCGCTGAAGGCCTGCAGACCCGCGCCGATGGCGGCGATCTGGGCGGGACGATGCGGCTGGGCGCCTATCCGGCGGTGCTGGCCGGTAACAGCCATGCGGCGGCGATGTATGGCGCCACCGAGATCAGCGAGCGCCACCGCCACCGCTATGAAGTGAACTGCGCCTATCGCGACGCGCTGGAGCGAGGCGGCCTGGTGTTTGCGGGCATGTCACCCGACGGGGTGCTACCCGAAATCGTCGAGCGGCCCGATCATCCGTGGTTCGTGGGTGTGCAGTTCCACCCGGAACTGAAAAGTCGGCCGTTTGAACCACATCCGCTGTTCAAGGGCTTTATCGGTGCAGCGTTGCAGCAGGCGCGACTGGTCTGAGCGGGCGACTTCTGCCCCGATTATCGCGCAGCCCGAAAGTTGCTTATTAAAACCAATGGGTTCTTATGGTGCCCCGAGCAAACGCGCCCGGCTGGGCGGGCAACGGCCAGCTTGCGCGTAAATGTAAAATTCCCGCAGCGGATATAAAACGCTTGCCAAGTCATGGTGCGCACGATTAAAGAAGCGCTCAACCGTTATAACAATCGTTTCGTTCGTCGGGTCGCACTGGCATCTTGGGGAAACCGCAAAACAACCTTCGCCCGGGGAACCGGCTGACCGGTTGCTTTGACGCGATTCGGTATTGTTCGCCTCGATGGGGCCCCCGAACATGATGAGATTGGCCCCGGCGCTGCACGTCGCAGGCCGGGCCATCACGGGCTTGTTCTGTGATTGATCGTCTTCTGCGACCCGGACGATCATGATGGAACAGGGCGGCGCTTCGGCGTCGTGGGGGTGGGTCATCCCAGACCCACCCCCACATTACGCTTCAGGCCCCAATTTACACTGCAGGAAGCGCTCAGGCCGCTTCGCTGCGGGCGGCGGGTTCCACCACGCTCAACGTCTTTTGCGTGCCGATCGGCACCGTCTTGGGCTTCATCGCCTCGGGCACTTCGCGCACCAGGTCGATCACCAGCAGGCCATCTTCGAGGTTGGCGTTTTCCACCCGGACGAAATCGGCCAGTTCGAAGCGGCGTTCGAAGCCGCGCTGGGCGATCCCGACATGGAGGAACTGCGCGCCATCCTGCGGCTCCTCACCCCCTTCGGCGAAACTCAGGACCGGCTTGCGGCCCTGGATCACCAGCAGGTTCTGCTGTGCGGTAATCTCGAGGTCGGCCGGTTTGAACCCGGCAACGGCAAGCGTGATGCGAAACGCGTCGTCGCTGCGGCGTTCGATGTTGAACGGCGGATAGTTATCGCCGCCGCCGCCGCGCGAGGCGTTTTCGAGCAGATCGAACAAGCGGTCAAACCCGACGGTGCTGCGGCGATAGGGGGTAAAATCGAAACGGTTTATGGCAAAAATCCTCAGTTGAGCAATCTTTGGTTTCCGTCGGAGCCCATGCGGCGCCCCGGCGCATGCCATGCCCGGTGCGGCGCATGACACGCTGTGGGAGATATGTTAGCCGGGTTGCGTTTCAAGACCTGCGCGCCATCTCTTCGCAGGACGTTTGAAGGACTTCGGGAACGACTATGGCCAAAGTTGAAATCTATACCCAATGGGGCTGCCCTTATTGCTCGCGCGCCACGGCGCTGCTGGACAGCAAAGGCGCGGCCTACACCGAATACGATGTGACGATGGACAGCCGCAAACGCGCCGAAATGGTTGAGCGCGCGCCGAGTGCGCGCACCGTGCCGCAAGTGTTCATCGATGATGTAAGCTATGGCGGCAGCGACGACATCCATGCTCTGGACCGCGCGGGCAAGCTGGACGCACTGCTGGCCGCATGACCCGGATCGCGCTGCTGCAGATGACCAGCGGGATCGACCCCGCGCGCAATGCCGCGACCATTGTCGATGCGGTACGCCGCGCGGGGTACGGCGGTGCGGCGATGATGTTCACGCCCGAGATGTCGGGCCTGATCGACCGTGACCGCAAGCGGGCCATCAGCCATGTCGTGCCCGAGGCGCAAGACCGGGTGCTGGAGGCCACGCGTGCGGCGGCGGCGCAGGTGGGGATCTGGGTGGCGCTTGGCTCGCTGGCGGTGGCTCGGGACGACGGAAGATTCGCCAACCGGGCTTTGGTGATCGATCCAACCGGCGCAATTGCCGGGCGCTATGACAAGCTGCACATGTTTGACGTCGATCTGGCCACGGGCGAATCGTGGCGCGAATCCAATGCCTATACCCCCGGCGAAACGCTGGGCGTGGTGGAGGATACGCCGGTCGGCCGGCTCGGGCTGGCGATCTGCTATGACGTGCGGTTTCCCGCACTGTTCGAGGCGCTGGGGCGGCGGCGCTGCGACACGATCGCGATTCCCGCCGCGTTTACGGTGCCCACCGGGCGCGATCACTGGCACCTGCTGCAGCGCGCCCGCGCGGTGGAGGCCAGCGCCTTCGTGGTTTCCGCCGCGCAAGTGGGCCATCACGAGGATGGCCGCGATACCTATGGCCACAGCGTGGCGATCGATCCCTGGGGCAAGGTGCTGCTGGATATGGGCGGTGCCGATGGGGGCGGTACGGACGGGGGCGAGGCTGAGAATGCCGGAACAGCGGGGCTTGGCTTCGTTGACCTCGATTTCGGACGCATCCCCGATGTGCGGGGGCAGCTGCCAAGTCTTGCCAACCGCCGAATAATTCCCGACTAGTCATTTCCCTAGCAGATTGCAGTCATGAACAGCCACCAGCCTCGATGATCGTGTTCGACCTTGAATGCCGCTCCGGCGCCCACCGGTTCGAAGGCTGGTTCGCCTCGTCCGACGAATTCGCGCGCCAGCAGGGGCGCGGTCTGGTCGCGTGCCCGACCTGCGGTTCGGTCGATGTGGTGAAGGCGGTGATGGCGCCGAACCTGGGCCGCAAGGGCAACCAGTTGCCCGAGCCGATCGTGCGCCGCGATTCTGCCGCCCGCGATTCTGCCGGCAATGCCCGACCGCCCGCGTCCGCCAGTACTCCGGTTCTGGCGCCGGCTGCGGCCGGGGTGACCAACGCCGGGCCAGTGCTGCCGCCCGAGGCGATCGCCCTGTTCCAGGCGATGGCCGCCACCCAGGTCGAGGCGCTGAAATCGTCGCGCTGGGTCGGCAACGAGTTTGCCGAGAATGCGCGCGCCATGCACTATGGCGAAACCGGGCACGAGGCGATCCACGGCCAGGCGACGCCGGACGAGGCGCGTGAACTGTTGGACGAAGGGATCGACGTCGCCCCGATCCTGTTCCCGGTCGCCCCCCCGAACGAAGCGAACTGACCGCCTGACCTGAATGGAGCTACCAGCCGGTTGCCTGATTTGGCGCCTGCCCGTATGAGGGCTCCGGGCGCCCGTAGCTCAGCAGGATAGAGCATCAGATTCCTAATCTGGGGGCCATGGGTTCGAATCCCGTCGGGCGCACCATATTTTTCACCAAAATTCAATGGGTTACAAAAGATAATCTAGCTGTAGATCCGGTATTTTAGGTCCCCCCAAGACGCATTTCGTGTCCCAAGATCCCGTGAAAGTCCCGTGAAAGTGACGGCGCGGTCTGAGAACACCGGTAATAAAAGGGGCCACTCGTCGGCCGGCATCCCCGGATTAAAAAGGGGCCAGTCCTGTTAGACCTCTGCATTTGCGCGGAGGCGGAGGATGAAGAGAGTGGAACTTTATCAGAAGATTCGCCGCGCCGTGATGATGGACGGCATGAGC
>JANLUV010000475.1:0-7434 GCA_031363685.1 Alphaproteobacteria bacterium
CTGATGGCGGGCCTGCCCGAGACAGCCGGCCTGCGAACGTAGAGTCCGGCTTCTCTCCCCCGTCAGCGGAAATACACGCAGGCCTGGCAGCTGCTGCCAGCCGGATTAGAGCAGGGCGAGCAGCAGCGGAACATCCAGCCCTGCACATCCGTAGCAGCCCCGGCGTCAGGGCGATCTGCTCAAATTTTACGCACACCTTGCACGATATTTCATCACGCCCTCCCCGGTTCGTTCGCAGGAAGTTTCGCCTGTTCCGGCCCGTTTGATCGAAACTTGCGATTTACGCCCTTTTCGATCCGCCGGCCTTGGCCTAGGCAAGCGTATCCGTCTCTGGCACGATTCTTGATCTGCACTTCTTGAAATCGGTTAACCGAGGCAATTGGACATCCGGCGCCGCAGCATTTCCGCGCGGGCGCCGGACTGACGCAGGGGTCTGAAAGACGTGAAAAAGATCGAAGCGATCATCAAGCCGTTCAAGCTGGACGAGGTCAAGGAAGCGCTGCACGAAATCGGCGTGTCCGGCATCACCGTCACCGAAGCCAAGGGTTTCGGCCGGCAGAAGGGCCATACCGAACTGTACCGCGGCGCTGAATACGTCGTCGATTTCCTGCCCAAGGTAAAACTCGAAGTGGTGGTAAGCGATGACCTCGCCGCCCGCGTGGTCGAAGCCATCGCCGCTGCCGCACAGACCGGCCGCATCGGTGACGGCAAGATCTTCGTCATCCCGATCGAAAGCGCGCTGCGCATCCGTACCGGGGAGCGCGACGACGCGGCGATTTAAGGCGGCGGCGCCGGGCCGGGGGGGTGCGGCGCCAGGAATTTCGGGCTGAAAGTTCAACAGGTTTCCAGTTGTCCGGGTCTGCCCGGGCGGGGGAAAAGTGCAGAAAAGGGATCATGCATGAGCAAGGCTAGTGACGTCCTCAAGCGTATCAAGGACGAGGAAATCCAATGGATCGATTTGCGCTTCACCGATCCGAAGGGCAAGTGGCAGCACCTCACCATGGTCGCCGGGCTGATCGGTGAAAGCGAACTCGAAGATGGCCTGATGTTCGACGGTTCGTCGATCGAAGGCTGGAAGGTGATCAACGAATCGGACATGATCCTTATGCCCGATCTTGACGCGATCTATATCGATCCGTTCTCGGCCATGCCGATGCTGATCATCTGCTGCGACATCGTCGAACCTTCGACCGGCGAACTCTACTCGCGCGATCCGCGTTCGACCGCGAAGCGCGCCGAAGCGTACGTGAAGTCGTCGGGCGTGGGTGACACCGTCTACGTCGGCCCCGAAGCCGAATTCTTCGTGTTCGACGACGTCAAGTTCTACGATGGCTATGACGGCAACGGCTTCAAGATCGACGATATCGAACTGCCGACCAACTCGAACCGCGACTACGAAGGGGGCAACCTGGGCCACCGTCCGCGCGCCAAGGGCGGCTACTTCCCGGTCGCCCCGGTCGACAGCCTCGTCGACATCCGCGGCGAAATGGTCTCGACCATGATCGAGATGGGCCTCCCCTGCGACAAGCACCACCACGAAGTGGCCTCGGCGCAGCACGAACTGGGCCTGACCTACGGCACGCTGGTGCAGACGGCAGACCGCATGCAGGTCTACAAGTACGTCGTCCACCAGGTCGCCGCCGCCTATGGCAAGACGGCAACCTTCATGCCCAAGCCGATCAAGTCCGACAACGGTTCGGGCATGCACACCCACATCTCGATCTGGGATGGCGGCAAGCCGCTGTTTGCCGGCAACGGCTATGCCGGCCTGTCGGACATGTGCCTGTACTTCATCGGCGGCGTCATCAAGCACGCCAAGGCGCTGAACGCCTTCACCAACCCGACCACCAACAGCTACAAGCGGCTGGTGCCGGGTTATGAAGCCCCCGTGCTGCTGGCCTACTCGGCCCGCAACCGTTCGGCCTCGTGCCGCATCCCCTACGGTGCCGGCAGCAAGGCCAAGCGCGTGGAATTCCGCTTCCCCGACGCGATGGCGAACCCGTACCTCTGCTACGCCGCGCTGGTTCAGGCCGGTCTCGACGGGATCAAGAACAAGATCCACCCGGGCGAAGCCATGGACAAGAACCTCTACGATCTGCCGCCGGCCGAACTCGCCGAAGTGCCGACCGTCTGCGGTTCGCTGCGCGAAGCGCTCGACTGCCTCTCGGCTGACCACGCCTTCCTGCTCGAAGGCGGCGTCTTCACCAAAGACCAGATCGAAGCCTACATCGAACTGAAGTGGCCCGAAGTTATGCGTTGGGAAACCACGCCGTCGGCCGTCGAATTCGACATGTACTACAGCGCCTGATCTTTCAGGACACTGGGTTCACAACAAGGGCGTCCCGGGCAACCGGGGCGCCCTTTTCGATTCGGGGGATGACCCGGATGTCCGTATTAACCCGTACACGAACCGGGCGCTGGCCAAGGCCACACTTTGCCCAGCCCTCGCCCCGCTACGGGACACCCGCGCAACCGTGCTTGACCATTTAATCCAAACCGGACCTTTCCCGACCATATCGGAAAGGTTTTCGTTATGGTTCAAGTAATTACGTATTTAAACATATCTCCGTTGATCCGGATTGCCGCAATGGCAGCGGCTGCGGCAGTCCTGCCGGCCGGCCCGGCGCAGGCGCAGGAAGCATGGGTCGGGGTGCTGGACCACAGCGTGACGATGCCAACCTCGTGGAACCCGGGCGAAAGCGGCATCGATTTCCAGGCGGGCATCCGCGCCGCGCCGCAGGACAAGCTTGCCTTTCTCCTGAAGCCGGCGCCTTACGCCTTCGTCTCGGTCAACAGCGGCGGCGGGGCAAGCTTCATCGCTGCCGGGCTCAGCTGGAAGATCGGTAATGGCCCGCTCTATGTGCGCCCCGGCATCGGCGTCGCCGTGCACAGCGGGCCATCGCACCGCCGGATACCGGGCGGGCGCAGCGTCCAGCTCGGCAGCCGGGTGTTGTTCGAACCTGAAATCGCCCTCGGTTATCAGCTCAGCCCGCGCGTCGCGATCGAGGCAAGCTGGACTCATCTCAGCCACGCGCGTCTGTTCAATCGTCGCCAGAACCCCGGCCTGGACATGATCGGGATGCGGGTCGCATTCAAACTGTGATGATCGCCGGATGGCTGGCGGCGGAACGCCCGCCGGCACGCTGTCAGACCACCAGCCGCAAGTTCTGCACCTTGTCCGTGACCAGCAGCGCCACCACCTGTTCCGGGGTCAGCGCACGCCAGTACAGGTGGCCCTGGATCAGCTGACACCCGGCCGCCTGGACCAGTTGCTGCTGAAGCAGCGTCTCCACCCCTTCGGCCACCACCTTCATCCGCAGGGTCCGGCCCAGCGCGACGATCGCGCGCAGGATCGACTGGGCATCGATGTCGCTTTCGATCCCCTGCACGAAGCTGCGGTCGATCTTGATCCGGTCGAACTGGAACGCGCGCAAGTACGACAGCGAGGAATAGCCGGTCCCGAAATCGTCCAGCGCGATCCGGAAGCCGATCTTCTGCAACTCATCCAGCAGGGTCATCACCCGGTCGGACTTGTCGAGCAGCACACCTTCGGTAATCTCGAAAGTGAACTGCGTCGGGTCGATCCGTTCCTCGGCGATCAGCGCCTTGAGTTGCGGCATGAAATCTTTCGCCACCAGTTGCAGCGGCGAGAGGTTCACCGAGATTTCCGCATCCCCGAAATCACGGCTGTCGGCGAACACGCGGCGCAGCACCCAGTCGCCCAGTTGCGGCATCAGCCCGGACTGTTCGGCGGCGGGCACGAAGAGGCCCGGCCCGATCTCGCCGCGCTCGCGGTGGTGCCAGCGCAGCAGCGCCTCGAAGCTGGCGATCGAACCGTCTGCCACATTGACGATCGGCTGGTAGACCATCGTCAGCCCGTCCAGCGCGATCGCGCGGCGCAGCTCGATTTCCATGTCCTGCCGCCAGCGGATGGTGGCGTCCATGTCGCGGGTGAACCGGCGCCAGCGCGCGCGCCCGCGCTGCTTGGCCCGGAACAGCGCGATATCGGCGTTGCGCAGCAGGTCCTTGGGCTCGGTGCCCTGCTCGGGCCCCCACGATATCCCGCACGATGCGGTTACCGCCAGGCTGTGGCCGAACACCATGAACGGCTCGGCAAAGGCGGCCATGATCAGTTCGCCCAGCTCATCGGCCGCATCGCGCCCAGTCAGCATCCGATCCGGCGCGGCGGGGCGCAGCAGCACGAATTCGTCGCTGGCGAGACGGCCCAGCAGGTCGGTCGGCCGCATGTACTGGCGGATCCGGGCCACCACCTGAACCAGCAGATCATCGCCGATATGGTGCCCGACGCTGTCGTTGATCGCCTTGAACCGATCGAGGTCGAAGTAGGCCAGGAACACCGTATCCGCGTCACCCGGAGTAACTCCGGACAGCATTGCCGTCAGGCGCTGCATCAGGTGCGTGCGGTTGGGCAGGCCCAGCATCGGATCGTGCAGCGCGTGGTGCTGGGCCTGCGCCTCGCTCGCCGCCAGCTCGCGCGCTAGGCGCAAGGCGTGGCGCACGATGAGCGCGCAGAAGATCAGGATCACGACGTAGAATGCCAGATAGAACGCCAGCAGCGGCACCGTCCGTGCCAGCACGATCGGGCCGACCGCATTGGGCCGCCATGACAGCCAGCCCAGCGCCCGCCCGTCGTCATCGTGCAGTTGCAGGCTGTTCCGGCTGCGATCGGCGGATGGATCATGGCTGAGGCGCATGTCGCGCAGCAGCACCGCGTTGCTGATTTCCGCCACCATCGCCGCGTCGAGATACCGCAACGCCACCATGTGGTTCGGCGTCCGTCGCAGCAGTCCCGCCGTCGCATCCGGAGTGATGGCGATCACGGTCATCACCGCCAGCTTGCCGTTATAGCTGATCAACGTGCCAGACCACCGCGTCAACGGATAGCCCTGTTCATTAAGAGGCCACTGTGCGCCGTCGTCCAGCCGCGTGTAGCGCACGACTTGGCCGTTGACCGAGCGGTTGGCCGGCAATTCGCTGAGGATCCGCCGGACGGCCGAAGCGGCCGGCGCGAACGTCGCGTCGGGCGCGGGCTTGCCATCGCGCCAGCCGCGCAGCAATCGCCCGTCCGGGGTGACGAGGAACAGGTCGTTGGCATGGACCATCGTGGTCAGGAACTGGCCGAAGAACATGTCGACCCATTTGATGTTCACCGCGCTGCCCTGCCCCCCGGCTGCGCGCATCGCGTCGTCCCAGGTCAGCTGAACCCGCTCGGCACTGGCCAGCGCGCGGATCGCCACCTGCAAATGATTGCCCAGCAGGCTGCGCTCGTTGGCGTTGGTCGCCTCGTCCGCCGCCGAAGTCGCCTGAAGCAACGCCCCGACCAGCGCGGCCGAAAAGGTCAGCAGGGCGACAAACGTCACCAGCATCACCCGGCGCATGCCGGCCTCGGCGCGGATCCAGCTGCGGAACAGCGCCGCGAGCCTGCTAGGAGAAGCCATGGCGCCCGTCTTGACCGGGAAGTGGCGAAGATCAGGTTAACCGGGTCGCTTACAATTTGGCTATTCCTGCCTGAATTCAATAATCCTTGCTGACTTTCACGTCGATGCCCTGCCGCCCGATCGAGGAGACCGTCGCCAAAATCGACAGCCAGCGGGTCACGCGGTATTCCAGCTGGGTCGCGTTGTAGCCGCGCCCGTCGCTGACGATCTCGGCATACAGGCGGCGGCCGATGTACTTGCCCACCGCCACGCTGGTGCCGCGCCCGGTGGCCGCGTCCGCCCCGACGATCCGCAGCCGGTCCAGCCCGATCGCGGAACGCAGCTTGTTGATCGGGTCAAGCCCGCCGCCGCCGCGCAAGCTGGCCAGCGCGGCGCCGATCTGCACCGCCTCGGGCGCGGAAATCTGCGTGATCGAGCTGCCGAACAGCAGCCGCGAGAGCAGTTCCTCCTCGGGCAGCGAGGGCACCGATGTGAACGCAATCACCGAACGCGATGCCGTGCCGGTCACGGTCACCGTCGCGGTCAGGCCCGTGATCTCGGCCATCGCGGCAATGTCGAGCCGGGGGTCGGGCGGGCTGTTGCCGTCGAAGTTGATGATGCCCTTGGTCATCTCGAACCGCTTGCCGGCAAACTCGTACCCGCCGCGCACCAGATCGGCCCGGCCGATAATGGCCGGAGCGTCGGTGAACCCACGAATCTTGAGGTCGGCCCCCCACTCGCTGTCGAGGCCAAGCCCGCGCACCGTGATCCGCCCCCCGCCGCGAGCATCGACCAGATAGCGCCACCGCGCCGCCGGCGCGCGCGGCGGGGCCACGTCGGCGCGGGGATTGATCTCGCGCGTTTTCACCTCGGGCAGCAATGTCGCGGCCGAGGCCCGGCCCAGCTGCCAGCGCGCGCTGTCGATCACCAGCCGCCCGGCGATGGTGCCGCCTGACCCGTCCGAGACGATCCGCAGCGGTCCGGTCACGGTCGCCGCCATGTCGTCGCGGGCGATCAACTCGGCCCCGCGCGCCGCCAGCCGCAAATCCAGCCCCGGTCCGCGCCCCGCGCCCAGCCCGCTGAGATCGACCGTGCCGCTCCCGCTGACCTGCCCGCCGTTACGCGCCCGGCCCGTAAAACGGGCCAGCCGCAACTGCGACCCGGCGAACGAGCCGCGCACATTGATATTCTGGATATCGGTGCCGGTCAGCGCGCTTTGCAGGCGCAGCTGGGTGCTGGCGAGCGAGCCCCGGATCAGCGGATCGCCCAGCGTTCCGGTCATGTCGGCGGCCACATCAATCGGCCCGGTCAGGTCGAAGGTCTCAAGCGCGGCCAGCCGCCACAGCGCATCGGCCGGGCCGGAATAGCGCAACTGCGCGAACAGCCGCCCCGCCGCGAGCCGGTCCGGCAAGCTGCCCCCGGCCGGCAACCCGGCCACCCGCCCCTGCAACCGTCCCCGCACCGCGCCGCCTTCGCGCACCACGGCGCGAGTCTCAAGGCTGCCCGCATCGAGCCGCGCGGTCAGCGAAACATCGATCGGGCGCGAGGTGAGCACCAGGCCCGAGCGGGTCAGTCCCTTGACCTCGATCCGGGCGTCCCCGGTCGGCATCCCCGCGCGCCCGCTACGATAAGTGATCGTGCCCGAAGCCTTGCCGCCCAGCCCAAGGTCGGAGGTCAGGATATCGACCAGTGCCAGCGGCATGTCAGCCACGGCCAGATCAAGCCGGGTGTCCGCGCCAAGGCGGCCTTCGGCGATCAGGCGCCCCCCCGCGAAATCGAGCTGCGCCGGGGCCAGCGCCCATTCCGCGCCGTCCTGCGTCAGCACCGCGCGGCGCGGCATGGTGATGCGCTGCCCGGCATAGTCGCCATTGACAAGGATCGCATAGCGTTCCGGCGCCACGTCCGCCAGGACTTGCAGGTTGAACCGGCTACCCCGCCGCCCGGTCAATGATGCGGTCACCCGGCCGTTGCCGTCAGTCAGGCTGGCGTTGGCGGC
>JANLUV010000499.1:0-5552 GCA_031363685.1 Alphaproteobacteria bacterium
CGGATCGATGCGCCCTGCGTGATCGATGGCCCGATGAACCGAGAGCTGTTCCTCGCCTATGTTGAGCAGTTCCTCGCACCGACCCTTTCTGCCGGGGACACCATCGGCCTCCTGCTCGACGCCTTCGATCCCGCAGAATGCCAAAACCACCTCAGAAACTCAGGATATGTCCAACCCACGAGAGATGTGCTCTAACCGATCGCACGATCGTCAAGGTACTTGAAGTTGACCCGCACGAAGCCGCCGTCGAACGGCTTGGTGATGTTGCTGCGGATCTGGCCGCCCTTGTTGCCATCATAGCCGGGCGAGTTCGACGCGAATGTCGTCGACCGCCCGCGCGACACCCGTGACGATGATCTCATCGTTGACCGGCGCCGCTTCAGCCGGCGCTGTGTCCTGCGCGGTTGCGGGCAAAGCGTGAACGGCCAGCGCAAGGGCCAGCACGGAACCGCACGAACGCAGTGCAAACTTGCTCATCAGGTAACCTCCCATGTTGAACCCCTACGGGCCTGCGGGAACTTCCTTTAATTCAACTTCAATCGATTGAAACAACTTTATGTAAACGATTGTTATGCAGCCGTTTGCATATGCCTGATCGCATCTCAGGCAACGCGAATGCCGGCCGGCAGAGCACGGGTGCGGCGGGTTTCGGCACGCGCGGTATCAACCTGGAATTGGCCGAAAGCCCGCGCGGCCCATACCGGCGGACCAGCGTCAAGCGTCAGCCGAACCGGGTGGCGTACTGCTTGGCGAAATCGAAGTAGTCCTTGTTCCAGCTGAATTCGCATACGCCCACGCCCGGCACGCCATCGAAATCCAGCGTCGCGCAGCCGGTATTGATCAGCGTCTTGGGATCGTGCGAGGACTGCAGCACGCCGAACATCGTGAAGTTGATGTACGATTTGCGCCCGTCGGTGTCGGTCACCGTCACCTCGAACGTCTTCTGCTGCATGTCGTCGCCATAGACGAAGTCGTAATCGACCCGGTCGATGTGGCGCATGACGCCGTTCTTGAACAGGAAGCCGCGCAGTTCGGTGCGCCCGAAGCCCTGCATCTCGAAGAAGTGCATCGAGCTGTCCCCGGTGGTGGCGTGAATCCACTTGTAATGCTGGTTAAGGCCCCACACGCGCGGACCCCAGCTGTGATCGCGGATCAGGTGCCCTTCATGGTGGATCTTGCGCCCGTCCAGTTCGATCTCGGCCACCAGCCGGCCATGCTGTTCGGTGCGGTTGTCGCCGAAGTAGGGCGGGTTGCCCTTGGGGTGGGTGCTGAACGGATACGCGGGATGGGTGGCGGTGAAGGTGCCCTTGAACTTGATCCGGTCACCGGCCCACTCCAGGTTGACCTGCTTGTACGGCTCGGCCACTTCCATGTGCAGCGGGCCATGCCGCCAGTTGTCGAAGTTCATGTCGTCCGGCATCTGGCTTTCGACCACTTCGACCAGTTGCTGCGGAAAATCAGGCCCGAAAAAGCACGCGGTGGACTTGCCCAGACCGGTGCCGAGCACGGTTGGATAGAGGAACCCGGCAATGTTGTGTTCGGGCAGCAGCACGATGTGCGCCAGCGATTCCCGGCCGTCCGGCGTCAGCTTGTGCCGGTACGCGTGCTCGACGGGAAAATCGCGAAACTGCTGGGTAATTTCGGGCACCGGGCTCTCCTGATGGTTTGTTCTGAAGTCCGCCGGGATCGCAAATTGCGTCGTGATCCGGCAACCCGCGCGAACTTACACCAATGGTTTACCCATTCGCAATCCCGCACCCCCCCTTGCCCGGAAATGACAACGCCCCGACCAGCCGGCCGGGGCGCACTCACTGCCAACAGCGGCAAGCTCCAGGCGCTAACTGTCAGCCGTCAGCGGCAACGCACATTGTTGTTGCTGCTGCTGTCGATCGCCGCTCCGATCGCTGCACCGCCGATTACGCCCAGCACGGTGCCCAGCGTCTTGGAATCGCCCGGTGCGATGATGTTGCCGAGCACCCCGCCGGCGACGCCACCAACGATCAGGCCGGTCGTCCCGTCCGACCGACGGCAATAATAATTCCCGTTGCGACCACGATAAATCCGGTCATTCTCTGACAGGCGGCGCTCACGATAGCGCCGGTCCGACCGATAGTAGTTGTCGGCATAATAGCCATTATGGCGCGGATCGGGCCGGTCGTAGTCATAGCCGCCATACTGGTTATAATACGAACGGTCATAATAGCCGTAATCGCCGGCCGAATTATTTCTCGAACCATAGCCATCGGTCGCGCAGCCGCCAACGAAGGCGGCGGCGGCAAGCGGAAGAAACATAAATTTATTCATGACACAAATCTCCGCTCCGGGGAGTAAGCCGCTGCAGCGCCCGAACGGCGCGAAAGCGCTCCTGGCCACGCCGGGCCTGACCAATATGAAATGTTCCGCATCCCTTTAAGTTCCTGTGACGGTGTATGCTTCAGTTCCGCGCCAGTTCCGGGACCAGTTCCAGCCCGTCGCCGGACGTGGCATGGGGCACTCACCAAACTCGCAGCACGAAAGCCCGCCATGGACCGCGTCGCCACCCTCACGCTCAACCCCGCGATCGACAGCGCCTGCGAGGCGGACGCCCTGTTTCCCACCCACAAGATCCGCACAGCGGGCGAACGTTACGATCCGGGCGGCGGCGGGATCAACGTCGCGCGCGTCCTCGCGCGGCTGGGCGAGCAGGTCGAGGTGGTCTACCTCGCCGGCGGCGCGACCGGCGCGCTGCTCGATGAACTGCTCGCCGAAAAAGGCATCGATCGCCACCGCGTTCCGATCCACGACCACACCCGGATGAGCCTCACGGTGTTCGAACGCAGCACCGGCCGCGAATTCCGCTTCGTCCCCGAAGGCCCGCTGGTCAGCGCAAGCGAATGGCAGGCCGCGCTCGCCCATTGCGCCGGGCTTGAAGGTGAATGGCTGGTCGCCAGCGGCTCGCTCGCGCGCGGGGTGCCCGACGATTTCCTCGTCCACCTCGCCCGCGATGCCGCCGCGCGCGGCGCCCGGCTGGTGGTCGACACCTCCGGCCCGGCGCTCAAGGCCGTGCTCGATGCGGGCGGGCTGTTCCTGGTCAAGCCCAGCCAGGGCGAATTCGAGGCACTGGCCGGGTGCAAGTTCGCCAATTCGCAGGATCTCGGCGCCGCCGCGCTGGAATTCGTGCGCGCGGGCAAGTCGCGCCACATCGCCGTCACGCTCGGCCATGAAGGCGCGGTGCTGGCGCATGAAGGCGGCGTGGTATTCCTGGCGGGTCTGCCGGTCGAAGTCAAAAGCGCGACCGGCGCGGGTGACAGTTTCGTTGCCGGGATGGTCCACGGCTTTCTGCGCGGCGAAGATGCGCCCGGCGCGTTCCGCTGGGCGATGGCCGCCGGCACTGCCGCCGTACTCAACCCCGGCACCGACCTTGCGCACCCGGACGACATCGCCCGGCTGTGGGCGCAACTGGGCTGAAGACCGCTATTCGCGCG
The DNA here is from genome assembly GCA_031363685.1 of Alphaproteobacteria bacterium. Classification (GTDB taxonomy): domain Bacteria; phylum Pseudomonadota; class Alphaproteobacteria; order Sphingomonadales; family Sphingomonadaceae; genus Novosphingobium. The sequence continues at coordinate 3,465 of JANLUV010000499.1, forward strand.
CCCGCCTGCCATGGCCTCAGGATTGACAGGACCGCCCGATGGCCGGTGAAAACGAATACGACGTGTACGACGAGGCCAGCACCGCCGCATCGCCGAAATACTTTGGCGCCAGCAGGCGGGCCTTGGCCACCACTTCCGCAGCCCCGGCGCCATCCACGCCGCGGCGCGAACGCACGATCCAGGGTATCGCCGCTGCCTCCCCGTCGCTCAGCGTGCGCACCGCGATCCGGGCCCACGATCAGCTTGTCGGCGGTCAGCGCCAGGCTGGGCATCGTCCGCTGATGCATATCGGCATCAAGCTCGCGCTGCAGGGTGCCCAGATCGCCGAACGCCTCGGCCCATCGCTTCGCCCTATGCCGGCCATCGGGAATATATCTTTCCCCGCGCGCCGCTCTGCGCCACCATGGCCGCAAAGCACAGCCGCGCCGGGCACCCCCGCCCGGCACACCCGAGAGAGCGCGCGCCCGCCATGATCCACCCCGCAGACATCCGCTATCACACGCCGGAAAACGTGCCGTTCGACTGGGCCGAGACGTTGTTCTTCTCCATCCACATCCCCGAAGACAACCTCACCGCGTGGGTTTACCTCGTCGCGCGGCCCGGCGTCGGCGCGATGGTTTGCGATGTGCAGGTGATCGACCACATCGGCCGCATCAGCCTTGAGGCGGTCTACGCCGATTTCCAGCAGCACCTGCCGCTGCCTGAAAAGTTCGAAAAGTTCACCCTCCCCAACGGCCTGTCGTTCGAAGCCCTGAACGAACGCGATTACCGGATCGATTACATCGGCGTCGATGATACCGAACTGCACTGGGACGTGCGCGGGATCATGGTCCCGTTCGATATCCACGATCCGACGATGGACCCGCTTGCGTCGAACGATCCCAATGCCAGCGGCTTCGGCGCCGCCTATGCCAACCATTTCGATATGACCGCACATGTCACCGGCACGCTCAAGGTGCGCGGCACAAGCTATGCGGTCGATTGCATCGCCACGATGGACCACAGCTGGGGCCAGCGCGGCGAACGCGGGATGCGGCCGATGGGCTGGACCAACGCCAACTTCTCCGCCACCTCCGCCTTCCAGATGATCTGGACGTTCGATCAGATGAACCAGGGGTGGGACCAGTTCGGCCTCGCCCACGGTTACGCGCTGGTCGATGGCCAGGTGCGCGGCCTCACCGCCGGCCGCCTGCGCGCCACCCGGCCGTCGGAAAAAAGCGTGTTCCCGGTCGGCTACGAAGCCCACCTGACCGACCTCGATGGGCGCGAACACGTCCTTCACGGCACCGTCATCGCCCAGCATCCATGGGCCTGCTACCGTTGCTCGTTGCCGACCCTGTCGGTCGGGCGGTGGCAGTACGAAGGCGCCGAAGGCGTCGGCCAGGTCCAGGAAAACTGGCCGCTCGACCTGCTCACCGGCCGCGGCTTCCGCCCATGAGCGCCGAGCTTATCGCCAACCTGACCGCCGCATGGGCGGGGGACCGCGACCTGCTCATCGCCCAGTACGATGAAGCTTGCACGTTCGAGGACAAGGCCTTCGGCATTGTCCACCACGGCCACGACGGCCTGCGCGAAGTGTTCGCCTTCACCTTCACCATGATGCCCGATTTCAGGGTGGCTTACGGGAATACCGTCCTCGGGCCGGAGTGCGGCGCCGCCGAATGGACCTTCACCGGCAGCTTCCACGGCGAATTTGGCGGCAAGCTCCACACCGGCACCCCGGTCCGCATCGCCGGCGTGTCGTTCATGACCTTCACGGGCGGCAAGATCGCCACCAACACCGATTACTGGAACGTCAAGACCATCGAACAGCAACTGGGCGAAGGCTGAACCCGCGCCCGGCGCGCAACCGGCCTGACGAGCGGTTGCGCCCCCTGCGCGGCCGTGGCACCCGGGGCCATGACCCACGCTTGTGCCGCCGAACCCTTGCGCATCCTGGTCGATGCCGATGCCTGCCCGGTGAAAGACGAAATCTACAAGGTCGCGTGGCGCCGCGCGGTGCCGGTGGTGGTGGTCAGCAACAGCCCGTTCCGCGTGCCCGCGCACCCGCTGATCAGCCGCGTGATCGTGACCGACGGGTTCGACGCC
>JANLUV010000511.1:0-6672 GCA_031363685.1 Alphaproteobacteria bacterium
CGGCAAGGATGGTCTCGTCCACGTCTCCGAAATGCGCAGCGAGCGGGTTGAAAAGCCGACTGATGTCGTGTCGGAAGGCCAGGCCGTGAAGGTCAAGGTTCTCGAGATCGATCCGCGCGGCAAGGTTCGCCTGTCGATGCGCGTCGTCGATCAGGAAACTGGCGCCGAGCTGGAAGATACCCGCCCGCCGCGTGAAGCACGCGAACCGCGTGGTGATCGTCGTCCGCGCAGCAACGACCGTGGTCCCAGAAGCGATCGGGGCCGAGACGGTGGCGGCGATCGTGGTCCCAGAGGTGATCGGGGCCGCGATGGTGGCGGCGACCGTGGTCCGAGCGCTGAAGGCGGAAATCCGGATCACATGCCGGCGTTCCTCAAGTCGGACGACTGATCGTCCGTTGGAACGCCCCGGCAACGGGTGTCTGAATACATGGAAGGGGCCGCGTTTGCGGCCCCTTTTCGTTAACCCGACTTCCGGCGCGATCCTGCTGGCCGGCGCCGGCCGTCAACTCTGGCGCAGCGCGAAACTGCGATAGCTGGCCGCAAGGACAATAATCCCGATCGCCTCCACGATCATCGGCGTGAACGCGGTCGGGACGTACCCGTCGATCGCAAGGCTGACGACCCGCCCGGACAGGGCGATCGTCAGGCCCACCAGCGGAAAGACCAGCACGCGGGCGCACTGCTGCCAGGCGCCGTAGAGGGCAAAACCGCCGGTGCCGATGAAGAACGCCGGAAAATCGGCTCGCAGGGTGGCAAGGCCTTGAATTCCCACGGCTGTCAGAGAAAAGTTTGCGGCGGCGTGGGCCGGGCGGGTGAAAAACCCGATGCCGATGACGATGAACAACAGCCCCAGCAAGCCCGTCAAAATGCGCAGTGCCATTGGTGCCACGATAAGCCTCCTCGGAGGTCGCGTTGACGCGGCCAGCCATTCAATTTGCCGGGCGAGTACACGATCATCACGCTTGTGATGCGCTGTTCATCATATCAGCGCCGCACTTCCGCAAATGGAATCGGTTTGATGGTCTGGGTTGGCGGTAGGTGGCGGGCGGCGTTGGGCAACGGGGCAAGGCCTGAATGACTGGTGGAAGGGTTGGCGCTTTCACTTGGCGTTCATCCCGGCGCTGGCTATAGCGCCAGTCATGCTCGTTAATTCAAAGTCCGCCTGGACCCCGCTTCGGTATGCCATCCTCGCCGCCGCCACCGCCGCCATGGCGTTGACGGCCGGTTGCGGCGGACGCGGCGGCAAGCATCGCGATACCGCCTACGTCGCGCGCGATGTCGATAGCCTGTACCTTGCGGCCAAGGACCGGCTTGACCGCGGCCGGACCAAGGAAGCCGCCGTCCTGTTCGACGAGGTGGAGCGCCAGCATCCCTATTCGCCGTGGGCCCGCCGCGCCCAGCTGATGAGCGCGTTCAGCTATTATGCCGCGCGCGATTACAACAAGTCGGTCTCGGCGGCGCAACGCTTCCTCTCGATCCATCCGGGCAACAAGGACGCGGGCTACGCCTATTACCTGATCGCGCTGTGCTATTACGAGCAGATCAGCGACGTCAGCCGTGACCAGAAGACGACCAAGCAGGCGCTCGACGCGATGAACGAGGTGATGCGCCGCTATCCGGCCACCCGTTACGCCGCCGACGCGCGGTTGAAGATCGATCTGATCAACGATCACCTGGCGGGCAAGGAAATGGAGATCGGCCGTGCCTATCAGCGTCAGGGCAAGTGGCTCGCCGCGACGATCCGCTTCCGTATCGTGATCGACAAGTACCAGACCACGAGTCACACTCCCGAAGCGCTTTATCGCCTGACCGAAAGCTATCTGGCGATCGGTGTTCCGCAGGAAGCGCAAAAGGCTGCGGCGGTGCTCGGTTCGAATTATCCGGGCAACGAATGGTATCAGCGGGCGTTCACCCTGATGAACCGGCGTGCTTCGGGCGTCACCGCGAGCTGAACCGGCTGGCCCTGAACCGGCTGGCTCTGAACCGGCTGGCCCTGAACGGCCGCTGTTCCGCGCTTTGCCTGAAACAGGCCGAGGCAGTTCCGGGGGAGCATTCTACCCCGCCGGTTGACATTGCCGGGCGGCGGCGGTCAAGTTGGTGCCATGCTGTCGCAGAAAACCCGATACACCATCCGCGCGTTGCAGCACTTGGCCGATACCTGGCGGCAAGGGCCGGTGCGGCTCGATGCCATCGCCGAACAGCAGAACATTCCGCGCAAGTTCCTCACCGTGATCCTGTCCGAGATGGTGCGCGAAGGGCTGGTCATCTCGCATCGCGGGCGCGACGGGGGCTATGAACTGGGGCTGCAGCCGGTCGATATCCGCTATGGCGACATCATCCGGCTGACGCGCGGCAGCCTGGCGGCAGCCTGGCGCTGGTGCCGTGCGCCAGCCGCAATGCGCATGAGCATTGCAGCAATTGCCTGCCCGAGGCCGATTGCCGCCTGCGCGGGCTGATGCTGACTTTGCGCGACGAGATGGCGGCCATGCTTGACCGGATCTCGCTGGCTGACCCGATCATGGTCGAACCCCCGTTCACGGACGCCGCCCCTCCTACCTGAGCGCGGTGTATGCGGTTTGCAACGCGGGTGCGACCGCGCTGCGGGCAGGCTTTCATGGATTGTTCGGCGCGGGAAAGGTGCGCTTAATCGCCCTCGATGCGGTGGCCGAGGCGATTTCACGCCTGCGTTACGGCGCTATCGAATTGACCGTCCATGATGGGCGCGTCGTCCAGCTCGAAGTCACCGAACGCCAGCGGTTCACCTGATCGCTCGATTCCTCCCTGCCGGTTAAATTCCTTGCGGCAACTCACCTGATGCAGACCGGACCGCCGGATGCATCCATTCCTTTACCGAAGGGTTGGATATGCATCCGTTCGTCCGCAGCGGCCTTCTGGCTGCGACCGCACTTGTTTCTACTTCGGCCTTTTCCTCTGGCGCGCATGCCGCCGATGGAGCCGAATCTGCTGCAGCCGTCGATGCGACTGCACCCGATCAGACCACGTCGATCGGGACCGGCGCCAACGACACCAATGACATCGTCGTTACTGCCCGTCACCGCGCGGAAAGTTCGCAAACCGTGCCGCTGGCCATTGCCGTGATCGGCGGTGAGCATATCGACAACACCGGCAGTTTAAACGTCGGCCGGCTGCAGCAGCTGACCCCGGCGCTGCAGTTCTATTCGTCCAACCCGCGCAACACTTCGGTTAACATCCGCGGCATCGGCGCGCCGCTTGGCCTGACCAACGACGGGATTGACCAGGGCGTGGGCATCTACGTCGACGACGTCTATTCCGCGCGGGTCGCTTCGGCCACGTTCGACTTCCTCGACGTGGCGCAGATCGAAGTGCTGCGTGGGCCGCAAGGCTCGCTTTACGGCAAGAATACCACCGCCGGTGCGATCAGCATCACCACCCGCCAGCCGACCTTCAACTACGAGGGCCGGGCCGAAGTGACGGTGGGCAATCTTGGTTTCATCCAGGCCAAGGGCGCGGTGTCGGGGCCGATCACCGACACGCTGGCGGTCCGCATCGCCGCTTCGCGCACCACGCGGGACGGGGCGCTGTACAATGTCACCACCAATCAGGACGTGCATACGCAGGACAATCTGGGCCTGCGCGCGCAAGTGCTGTGGAAACCGCCCGATGCGCTGAGCATTACGCTGGCCGGCGACTATTCGCAGCAAGACCCGCGCTGCTGCGCCACGGTCTATGCCCGCACCGGTTCGACCCAGCGGCCGATCTATCGTCAGTACGCCGCGCTGGCCGCTGCGCAGGGTTATGTGACGCCCAGTACCGATCCGTTCGATCGCTTGACCGATGTCGATGCTTCGCTCAGCGCCAGGAACAAGATCGGCGGCGTCTCGCTCAAGGCGAAACTCGAGCTGCCCAACGGCGATACCCTGACGGCGATCTCGGCGTGGCGGTTCTGGCGCTGGAGTCCGTCGAACGACCGCGATTTCACCGGTCTGCCGATCACTACAAAATCGCAGAATCCGTCGCAGCAGAACCAGTACACCGAGGAATTCCGCTATACTCACAGCGGCGAGGGACTCGATATCACGGCCGGCCTGTTCGGGTTCTACCAGACGGTCCGCACCCAAGGCATGCAGCGGCTGGGTTCAGCCGCCAGCCGTTGGTTGCTCAATCCGGGCAACATCGCGGCGACGTACCTGACCACGCCCGCCGCCTGTGTCACGGTGACGACCCGGGCCTGCAACCCCGCGACGCTGAATGGCCTGACCTCGGCCAACGACATCCACCTCGATAACCTGAGCGTCGCGTTCTTCACGCAGCTGGCCGGGCACGTGACCGACCGGCTCACGATCCAGCCGGGCCTGCGCGTCAACTACGATCGCAAGAAGGGCTATTACAACGCTACAGTGACGGACCAGGCCGGTGCTCCGGTGGTGTTCTCGGCCGGCAACAGCAACACCCGGAATGACCAGCTCACCCAGATGGCGCCGGAATTGTTCGAACCGCGCTTCAGCGCGTGGAACGTCTCGTTTGACCTGACGGCCAGGTACGATGTCACGAGCGACGTCCACGTCTATGCGACTTATGCACGCACCTTCAAGACCGGCGGGATCAATCTCAACGGCGTTCCCGCCGCCGCCGACGGCACGCCGCTGCTGGAGTACGCCACGGCCAAGCCGGAGCGGCTCAACCACTATGAAGGCGGGATCAAGACCCAGTTCCTCAACCGGACGGTCACGGTCAACCTGGCGGCGTTCCTGACCGACATCGACGATTACCAGGCGATCGTGAACAACGGCGCCGTCTCGGCCCTGCGCGGCTATGGCGACAATGCCGGCAAGGCCCGCACCAAGGGCGTGGAGTGGGATACCTCGTGGCGGCCGGGCGACCAGTTCAACGTATACCTGAACGGCGCCTACACCGATGCGAAGTACTTGCGCTTCGCGAATGCGCCGTGCCCGCCCGAGCTGTCGGGCGGCGGCACCGGTATGCCGATCGGTGCATCCGGTGCGCCGGGGGCTAACAGCCCGGCAACCTGCGACATCTCGGGCGCGCCGCTGCCGGGGCTGTCCAAGTGGTCGCTGTCGTATGGCGGCGAGTTCAACCAGCCGGTCGGCACCCTGTTCGGCAAGGATGCCCACGTGTACGTTGGCGTGGACGGCAACTTCCGCACCCGCTTCTCGTCCAATGCCTCGCCGTCGGCCTACACGTGGATCGCACGCTATGCGCTGACCAACGTCCGCGCGGGCTTGCGCACCGATCTGGGGATCGACATCTACGGCTGGGTGCGCAACGCCTTCGACGTGAAGTATTTTGAACTGCTGCAGGTGGCGCCGGGCAGTACCGGCCTGATCGTGGGCACGCCCGGCGATCCGCGGACGTACGGGATCACCGCCAAGGTCCGGTTCTGATTACGCGCACCTGGACTTTTGGGACGGACCACGACAGGCGCCGGGCCACGTTGCGCGGTTAACAAAAAACCCGGCGGGCCGAGCGACGCGCCGGGTTTTTGTGTTTCCAGAAGCAGGCGGCTTATTCGCCGAATACCCGGGCAAAGATCGTGTCGACTGCCTTGAAGTGGTAATCGAGGTTGAACTTGTCTTCCAGCTGCTGCGCGGTGAGCGCGGCGCTGACTTCGGGATCGGCTTTCAGCAGTTCGAGCAGGCTGAGCTGGCCGTCGGCTTCCCACACCTTCATCGCATTGCGCTGGACCAGCCGGTAGGCATCGTCGCGGGTCACCCCGGCTTGCGTCAGTGCCAGCAGCACCCGCTGCGAATGGACCAGGCCGCCCATCCGGTCGAGGTTCTTCTGCATCCGCTCGGGATAGACCAGCAGCTTGTCGATCACGCTGGTCAGCCGGGCGAGCGCGAAATCGAGCGTGATGGTCGCGTCAGGACCGATGAACCGTTCGACCGAGGAATGCGAGATATCGCGTTCGTGCCACAGCGCCACGTTTTCCAGCGCCGGGATGACGGCCGAGCGGACCATGCGGGCCAGCCCGGTCAGGTTCTCGGTCAGCACCGGGTTGCGCTTGTGCGGCATCGCCGACGAGCCCTTCTGGCCGGGCGAGAAGTATTCTTCAACCTCCAGCACTTCGGTCCGCTGCAAGTGGCGCACCTCGGTGGCGAGGCGCTCGATCGAGCTGGCGATCACGCCCAGCGTGGCGAAGTACATCGCGTGGCGATCGCGCGGGATGATCTGGGTGGACACCGGCTCGACCGCGAGGCCGAGTTTGTCGGCGACGTATTGCTCGACCGCCGGATCGATGTTGGCGAAGCTGCCGACCGCGCCCGAGATCGCGCAAGTGGCGATTTCGGCGCGGGCATTGATCAGACGCGCCTTGCACCGGGTGAATTCGGCATAGGCTTCGGCCAGCTTCTTGCCGAAGGTGGTCGGCTCGGCGTGGATGCCGTGGCTGCGGCCGATGGTGGGGGTGTACTTGTGCTCCAGCGCGCGGCGCTTGATCGCGGCGAGCAGCGCGTCGAGATCGGCGAGGAGGATGTCGCTGGCCCGGCACAACTGCACCGCCAGGGTGGTGTCGAGCACGTCCGAGCTGGTCATGCCCTGGTGCATGAACCGGGCCAAATCCCCGCCAGAATGTGCGCCGACCTGATCCGCCACCCAGGTGAGGAACGCGATCACGTCGTGCTTGACCACGGCTTCAAGCGCATCGACCGCGGCGACGTCGATCTTCGGTTC
>JANLUV010000526.1:0-2555 GCA_031363685.1 Alphaproteobacteria bacterium
ACAACCCGCGACGCGACCGCCATTGCCGAGGAGCAGGAGCGGCTGGGCGCGACTATCGCGGCGGGCACCGGGCTCGATTCCAGCGCAGTCGCGCTCGATGCGCTGAGGGCGAACCTTGCCCCGTCGCTGGCGCTGATGGCCGACGTGGTGTTGCACCCGGCCTTCGCCCCGGCCGACGTGGCGCGGGTCAAGAACCAGCGGCTGGCCGAACAGGCCGAGGCCGAAGCGACCCCCAGCGCGCTGGCGATGCGCACACTGGCCCCGCTGCTGTTCGGTTCGGTCCACCCTTATGGGCTGCCGGGCGATGGACTGGGCAACGCAGCGGCGGTCACCGCACTGACGCCCGCTGCGCTGCGCGCCGCGCACGACAAGTGGCTGCGGCCCGACGCCGCGCGGATCACCGTGGTCGGCGACATCACGATGGCCGAGCTGAAACCACTGCTGGAACAAGCGTTTGGCGGCTGGATCACCCCCACCGCGCCCGCCCCGGTCAAGCCGATGAACGCCGCGATTCCGGCGGCGCGGGACCGGATCGTGCTGGTCGACCGACCGGGTTCGCCGCAATCGTTCCTCCTGGCGGGGCGCGTGCTGCCGCTAACCGGGCGCGAGCCAAACCACGAGGCGCTGGACCTCGCCAACGAAGTGCTCGGCAACGGCTTCCTGTCGCGGCTCAACCTCGATCTGCGCGAGGATAAGGGGTGGAGTTACGGGGTGTTCAGCCTGGTCACCAACGCGGTCGGCCCGCGCAGTCTGGCGATCATGGCCCCGGTGCAGGCCGACCGCACGGGCGATTCGATTCGTCTGATTCTGGCCGACATGCAGGCCTTTCCGGCGCGCAAACCGGCCGCCCCGGGCGAACTGGCGCGGGTGACGGACGGAAATATTCGCGGGCTGCCGAACCGTTATGAAACCAACCGCCAGGTGCTGCAGGCGGTGGTCCAGAATGACCGGCTCGGCCGCCCGGACAACTACATCGCCACCCTGCCGGCGCGCTACCGCGCGATTGACGCTACGGCGCTCGATACTGCCGCACAGACGTACCTCCAGCCGGGCGGATTGACCATTGTCGTGGTGGGTGACCGCACGACCGTGGAGCCGCAATTGACGGGCCTTGGCCTGCCGGTGGAGGTAACTGCGGCCACAGCTGCGGGCGATTGACAGGCCCTGCGCGGCCGGTGCAACTCCACTGCAACGCAGGTACAACGCTGTTACAAGGAGAGAGCGATGCCGGTTTCCGGGACTTACAACGTGGCCGTCAAGACCCCGATGGGCGAACAATCGGGCACCTTCACCGTCACCGCCAGCGGCGACACCTTCACCGGCACCCTCACCGGCGGCCTCGGCTCGATGGACGCCCGGAACGGCAAGGTCCAAGGCACCACCCTGACCTGGCAGATGGACATGAAAGTGCCGATGCCGATGACGCTCGACTGCACCGCGACCGTGGATGGCGACACGATCAGCGGCGACGTGAAGGCTGGCCCGTTCGGATCGATGCCGCTGACGGGTACGCGGGCGGGGTGAAGTGCCCGGGAATCTAATTACTGACCGGCGAGGGCCTCGGCCTGCACCGTGAAATCGAAGATCCGCGAGGTCATGGCACCCATCCCGGCAATACCGATGCCTCCACCAGTACTGGCGGAATAAATGAATCCATATTCTCCAGCGACAAGATCACGATCAGGTTTGACTTCAAAAACACCCTGCGCAATCTGATTGTAGGAGAATGGAATACGATCTTCATCCATCACACCGGCCTTGGCGCCGCCAATATTGAATTTTCCAACCTTTGCTTCCCGTCGGCCGTCCTTGACCTTGAACCTTACGAGACTGAACTCGTTTGGCGACGTTACTGAACCGGAAAGCCACAGGCTGGCGGCCCCGCCACTGGAAAGCGATCGGTTTGCCTGATCAAAGTAGAAGTAGAATGTTGGGCGCACGACATCCGCTGCCACTCGTGCATGCGCGTTAGGCACCACCGTCCTGAAGCTTATCGACGCAATGCCACCAGTCAGCGCATAACCGAGGAAGCCACCGGTTTTTGTCTGATTGCTCGTTATGGGGTCTATGGCCAGCATCTTCGGGTCCGGCATCCACTGCGCGAGCAGATAGATTCCAGACGGATGCGGGACTTTCGGATCTGGCGAATCGCTTGAACTTGTCGCATTGGCGGACACGCCTGCGCCGTTAGCCGCCTCGATCATCGCAGCGATGACAGGGCTGGAGACGCCCGACTTCTTCAGCGCAATCATCCCAGCGGTTGACACGTCGAATTGCGCCGATGAATTTCTGATCTTTGCAATGATCGCTTCGTCACCGAGGCCAATGCCAACCAGTTGCTCGACCTTTGCGTTGTCGAGCGACTCTGCGTGTGCGGAACTTGCGAGAGCGCAACTTGCCAAGGCAAGCGAGATGCACAAATTTTTCATACGAAGCCCTACTGTGGTTAAGCCAGCGCCGTCTTCAGCAGTTCGTTCACGACCTGCGGGTTGGCCTTGCCCTGCATCGCCTTCATCGTCTGGCCGACGAAGAAGCCGAACAGCGCTTCCTTGCCG
>JANLUV010000049.1:0-5798 GCA_031363685.1 Alphaproteobacteria bacterium
AAGCTCGATATCGGGCCGGACATACCCCACGCGTTACGAAGTCTATCAGTGGGAGATGACCAACGCGCCTGCTTACCGGGATATTCCGGGCACCACTATGCGTAATTACGCGGCGCCCATCTGTCGTGCCGGACCTGCGGCGGGGATACCCGATCGCCGCGTAATACCGGTGGCGCTGGTTGACTGTGGTGCACTCGGCGGAGGCGGAGGAAACACCACCGTGTATCCCCTTGATTGGATGGATGTCTTTCTTGTCGAGCCTTCGCTCGATCGCAAGGTTGTCTCGACGGTCTATACCAGTACTGGTGATTTCTACGGTGAGATCCTCCGTCGCACCATCAAAACACTGGCGGCGCGGATTCCCAGGTCGTCCGGCGCGACAAGCCGTACCTGGTGAAATGACGATGCGCCGCGCCCTCGCCCTGTTGCACCGCGATTGCAGTGGCGCTGCAGCCGTCGAAACGGTGCTGATCATGCCGCTGGCGATCCTCTTGCTGGTGCTGGGGATCGAGTCCGGCCATTACCTCTACTCCGAGCATCAGGTCGTCAAAGGCGTGCGCGATGCTGCCCGCTTTGCCAGCCGGCTGCCGTTCTCGACCTACAATTGCACCGCCCCCACCGCTGAAGCCGATCTTTCAATCGCCAACATCAACTGGCGACCCATTGCAAATGTTGCCGTTTACGGCAACGTAACACAGGCGACCCCCAAGCGGCTGTGGACATGGAGCGCCGAGCCGGACGGTGGCGAAGTGGTGATCCGCTATGCCTGCGTTCCCAACGGTTCCGGCATCTATGCCGCCACCGGCTTCGCCCCGCAGATCGCGGTGATCGGCAAGCCCGATTACCCCAGCCTGTTCAGTACGATGACCGGATTTACCGGCTCGATGCGGCTCTATGCGCGCCAGCAGGCGGCGGGAAGTGGCATATGAACAGCATTCGCACATTCCTGCACGACGAGCGCGGCGCATCGGCCGTCGAGTTTGTGCTGGTCGTCCCGATCCTGGCGCTGTTCATCTTCGGCGCGATCGACGTCGGGATTTTCGCCTGGCGCATCAACCTCGCGGAAAAGGCGACCCAGGCCGGCGCCCGGCTCGCCGTGGTGACCGCCCCGGTCGCATCCGGGCTGACGGCCGAGAACTACGTCAACAGGAACGTCGGCGGCACGATAATCCGGCAGGGCGACGTGATCCCGGCTGCGGCCCTGACCACGGTAACTTGCGACAACGCAACGTGCAGCCCCTGCCCCGCCTCGGGCCTTACTTCCTGCACCCGCGACGCAACTGCGTTCACTCGCATCGTCACCCGGATGCGAGTTTACGATCGGACCATCCAGGCGGCCAACGTGCTGGTCGAATATCGCGGTTCCGGCCTTGGCTTTGCCGGCGATCCAAGCGGGATGCAGATCGCACCGCTGGTTACCGTGCGGCTGCGCGACATGCGCTACACGCCGATGGTCGGATACATTTTCAACGGCGGGATCGCGCTGCCCGATTTTGCCTCCAGCCTGACCATGGAAGATGGCTCGGGCGCGAACTCCAACTAAGGCATTGGCCAGAGAACGGATATGGGATTTGATGATCGCTTCGAACCACGCGGAACTTCCGCTGTGAACGGCACAGGGCCAGCGGTCGGGGTCTTTGTCTCGTCCGAGCAAGCCGACGTGATCGCGCGGCAGGCGCAAGCCGGTCATCGCGTCATGATGCTGGTCGCCAAAATCGGCTTGTCGGATCCGGTTCCGACCAACGCGACCGCGTCGCTCGCCGCAGCCGTGATCGAAGTGAATCCCGCAGAGCGCAAGTCGGTCGACCGGCTGGTCCAGATGGTGCGCAAAAATCCGCAGCTGTCGGTAATCGCCGCGATCGCTTCGCCCGATGTCGCACTGGTGCGAACGCTGGTGCGTGAGGGCGTGGCAGACGTCATCGGGCTGCCGATCGACCTTGATGAACTGACTACCGCCGCGCTCGACGCACTGGCGCGCAAGGCCTTGCCGACGGTGCAGACCGCGCTTGCCCCCCTGATTGGCGTTGTCCGGTCCAGCGGCGGGTGCGGCGCCACCACTGTCGCCACGCATCTTGCCGCCGAACTTGGCAAGCGCGACTGGGGCGGCCGGGGCGCCCTGATTGGCGACCTCGATCTGCAATTCGGCTCAGTCGCGGCCTATCTCGATGTCAATCGGAGCGGCTCCTTGCCCGATCTGATGGCGGCGCGCGATCGGATGGATGCGTTCCTGATCCACTCCATCGCGACCGAAACCGGCGACGGCCTGGCCGTGCTGGCCGTTCCCGAAGAGATTGTGCCGATGGATTCGGTCAGTATCGATGCGCTCATCGCCGTCGTCGAAGAACTGCGCCGCCATTATGGCCTGGTCGTGCTCGATTTTCCGGCCGACTGGCCGAACTGGTCGGCCTCGCTGGCCTATTCGGCCGATCTCCTGCTGATCGTGGTTGAGTTGTCATTGAACAGTATCCGCCAGGCACAGCGCTGCCTTGGACTGTTCCATGCACTCGGCATTCCGCCGGAACGCGCCGAAATCGTGGTCAACAAGGTCGAGCGCAAGCTCTTTCGGCCGATCAACCTCAAGGACATCGGCCAGACCCTCAACAAGGAAATTCTCGCCAGCCTGCCAGCCGATGGCGATGCCCTCAGGCGAGCGCAGGATCAGGGCGTATTGGTCGATGTTGTCGCCCGGCGCAGCCAGTTTGCCGCCGCCATCCGCAAATTGGCCGACAGCGTTGAGGAACGGCTCAAGGCGAAGGGACAAATCTGATGTGGGATATCCGCAAGCGCGAAGGGCCTGTCACTCACGCCGATGCGGTGCCCGGGACGGCATTGCCCGCGCCCGGAAGTGACGCGGGCAATGGGCAATTCCGGCACAATTCGCACGGCGCCGCGCCGGCGACAGCCGAAGAGCCCGCTCACCAGTTGCTCGACATCAAGGTCCAAATCCATCGACAGCTGCTCGAACGGGTCAACCTGTCGGTGCTGGACCGGTTCTCGCGGGACGACCTTGCCAAGGAACTGACGGGATTGATCGCCGAGATTCTGGGCGAACACGGCAAGGCGCTGAACCGGACCGAACATGCCGATCTGGTCCAGGAAGTTGTCGATGAACTGGTCGGCCTTGGCCCGCTTGAACCGTTGCTCAAGGACGAGGGCATTTCGGACATTCTCGTCAACGGTTACGATACCGTCTTCATCGAACGGAACGGCCTGCTCGAACGGGTGGCAACCAGGTTCCAGGACGAGAAGCACCTCCTGCGGATCATCCAGAAAATCGTCAGCGCGGTAGGCCGCCGGGTCGATGAATCCTCGCCGTTTGTGGACGCCCGCCTGGCAGATGGCTCGCGCGTCAACGCGATCATCGCGCCACTTGCGATCGATGGCTCGCTCCTCTCGATCCGCAAGTTCTCGAAGAAGCCGATCAGCATGGCGCGGATGGTCGAACTCGGCAGCGTGTCACCCGACATGGCAAGCGTGCTCGAGGCAATCGTCAAGGGGCAACTGAACATCATCATCTCGGGTGGCACCGGCTCGGGCAAGACGACCCTGCTCAACGCCATGTCCTCGTTCATAAACGACCGCGAGCGGATCGTTACGATTGAGGACTCGGCAGAATTGCAGTTGCAGCAGGTTCACGTCGTCCGGCTGGAAACCCGCCCGCCGAACATCGAAGGTCGCGGCGAAGTGAACCAGCGCGATCTGCTCAAGAACGCGCTGCGCATGCGTCCTGATCGGATCATCCTGGGCGAATGCCGCGCGGGCGAGGCGTTCGACATGTTGCAGGCGATGAACACCGGGCATGATGGCTCGATGACCACGGTTCACGCGAACGGGCCGCGCGATGCGCTCTCCCGCATCGAGCAGATGATCGGTATGAGCGGCATCGACATTTCCCCCCGGTCGGCGCGGCAGCAGATTGCATCGGCGATCAATATCGTCATCCAGATCGCCCGCCTGGCCGACGGCAACCGCAAGATCGTGAGCATCACGGAGATGACCGGGATGGAAGGTGAAACCATCACGATGCAGGAGATCTTCCTCTACAACCAGCGCGGCAAGGATGAAGCCGGCCACGTGCTGGGCCGCTTCGAGGCAACCGGCATTCGCCCCAGGTTTGCGACGCAACTCCAGACCCGGGGCATCAACCTGGCGGCCGATCTGTTCCGGCCTGTGGCGGGATGAGCACAATGGCACTTTCCATCATCAAGCTCTTCGGGCTTCTGGCGATCTTTGCCTGCGTGTTTCTGGTAATCCAGCAACTGGCCAATGCCGCTCTGACCAGCCGGTTTGCTCAGCACACGGTGAACCGCCGCCTGAAACTGCTTCAGCAAGGCTTGTCACGCGAAGCGATCGCCGGCTTGATCCACCCGAATTACATGCCTGCCGGCATTGCCCGCGATAGTACCCTCGGCCGGTTCTACCGCATGGTCGGCAGGGCGAACATCGGGGTGGCGCCAACGCGGCTTACCGTCTGGATGGGTATTGCCACGATCGGCACATTCGCGGCGCTGCTGTTCATGGCGTCTGCCCTCAGCACGGACCTCACGCTTGGGGTATTGGTCCTCCTCATGACAGTTGCCGTCGGGGGCAGCATCGGCCTGCCCATCATGTTCATCAGCCAGCGCGCGCATCGCCGCAGCAGGAAGATGGAAGAGCAATTTCCCAATGCGATCGACATCTTCACTCGGGCGCTTCGTTCCGGTCATCCGGTGGGCGCGGCTATCAACCTGCTGACGACAGAGATGGAAGACCCGCTGGGCAGCGAGTTCGGCATCGTCGCCGATGAAATCGCCTATGGCTCGGACCTCAATGATTCCCTGCGCAACCTCGCCCTCCGCTGGGATCTGGAATATCTCAGGATGTTCGCGGTTTGCATCTCGGTCCAGACGGAAACGGGCGGCAATCTCGCCGAGATCCTGTCGAACCTCTCCGGCGTGATCCGCGACAGGGCCAGCCTGTACCTGAAGGTACGCGCACTCAGTTCTGAAGGGCGAATGAGCGCATGGATGCTTACTGCGCTTCCGGTCCTTACTTTCCTGGTGCTCTTTTCGATCAACCCGGAATTTTACCTCGACGTTGCGCAGGACCCGATTTTCACGATCGGCTTCGTCACCCTGCTCGCGCTTTATCTCCTTGGCGTGTTCTGGATCCGCAAGATGGTCGATCTGAAGGTTTAACGTAATGGCGGTAATTTTCGAATTTCCAATCCTGCGCCTGCTGATGCTGGCAGCGATCTTTGGGGCGTCCGTCTGGCTGATCTATGCCGCGATTGGCACAGCCCAGCGCACGCTGCATGTCCGCCGGCACATGCGCGTGCTCAATGCGACAACCGGGGCGACGCACGAAGGCGTCAGCCTAAGCAACCATACGCGCAGCGCCTGGTGGCGATTGATCGACATCGTCGAGCAAAGCGGGTTGAGCTTGTCTGACAGCAATCCCGATGCGCTGCGGCGGCGGCTTGTGGCGGCCGGGTTTGAATCGCCCGACGCTCCGCGCCTGTTCACGCTGCTGCGACTCCTGCTGATTTTTCTCCTGCCCGCAACTGGCCTGATCGTGGTGGTCAGCTACGGAACTGAACTGACCCTCTTCAATCTCTATTTCGTGGGTTCGATCCTTGGGTTGCTGGGCCTCATCCTGCCCGCGTGGATTGTCAGAATCCGGTCAGACCGTCGGCGCGAAGCTATCACCAACGGCTTTCCCAACTGCCTTGACCTGATGCTGGTCTGTGTTGAAGCGGGTCTGGGAATGGAGGCCGCGCTCGACCGGATCGGCCGCGAACTGGCCGAGGCCGAGCCGCT
>JANLUV010000056.1:0-2107 GCA_031363685.1 Alphaproteobacteria bacterium
GCTGATCGAGCAGGGCGCGCTGCGGGTGATGGAATGCTGGGCGGATGACGTGAAGCACGGCAAAGTGACCGACTTCTTCCGCGCGGTGCAGGCGACGGAAGAGGAATCCGTCGCGTTCAGCTGGGTCGAATGGCCCGACAAGGCGACCCGCGATGCCGCTCACGCCAGTATGGAAGAAATGATGGCGAGCGGCGACATGGGCGAGATGGCCATGCCGTTCGACGGCCAGCGCATGATTATCGGCGGATTCACGCCCATTCTGGAACTGGGAGGCAAGTGACGGGCAATCCTGTCGGCAGCTTCATCTGGTATGAATTGATGACCACCGATCCGGTGGGGTCGGCGCCAAAGGGGAATGAGCGCGATGGCCGAATACACCTTCTACACCCATCCGATGTCGCGCGGGCAGATCGCGCGCTGGGCACTGCACGAGGCGGGGGCGCAGTACGACGCGGTGCTGGTGGACTGGAAGGACAAGCCGGCCGGCCTGCTTGCCGCCAATCCGATGGGCAAAGTGCCGACCCTGGTCCACCACGCGCTCGACGGGGACCGGATAATCACCGAATGCGCGGCAATCTGCGCTTATCTGGCTGAAGAACACCCCAACGCCGACCTGTCACCCTATGACAGCGAGCGCGCCGATTATTTCCGCTGGCTGTTCTTTGCCGCCGGGCCGGTCGAGCAGGCGGTAACGGCCAGGCACCTGGGTTACGAGCCAGCCCCGGAAAAGGAAGGGATGGCCGGGTTCGGCAGCTTTGAGCGCACGATCGACACGCTGGAATGCCTGTTCGCCGACTGCCGCGACTGGGTGTGCGGCGACCGGTTCACCATGGCCGACGTCTATGTCGGCAGCCAGATCGACTGGGGGCTGAATTTCGGCACGATGCCGCCGCGCGTGGCGTTCGTGGGCTATGCCGAGCGGGTGCAGGCGCGGGCCGCCTACAAGGCGGCCAAAGCGATCGATCATGCCCTGATCGAAGCGATGAAGAAATGAGCGCGACCGATCGCGAGCCGGTGCGGGTTTGCCTGTGGTATGACGGCGGAGCGCGCGCGGTGGCGGAGGATTTAGGCGAAGATGCGGGAGGATTTCAGCAGGTTGTAGGCTTCGACCACCGCCTGCAGCTTGCCTTCGAGCGAGCGGTCGCCGCCGTTGCGATCGGGGTGATAGCAGCGGACGAGTTGGGAATAGCGGCTGCGCAGCGCGGTGCGATCGGCTTCGAGCGGGAGGCCGAGCGCGTCGAAAGCGCGGCGTTCGTCGGGGCTGACCGGGTGGCCATCGGCGCGCAGCCCGGGGCGGAAGGCGCGGGCGCGGCGGCTGATCGCGTCGAGCGGATCGCTGAAATCGGCCCAGCGCGGGGCATCGTCGATCCCGGCGGTGGGCCTGAATGCGCGGGTTTCGCTGTCCCAGCCGAACACGGGATGCTGCGCGGCGATGATCTCGTCCGTGGTCATCCCATGGAACCAATCGTAGCCGGCGTTGAATTCGCGCACGTGATCGAGGCAGAACCAGCGGTAATCCCCCGGGCCATCGAACCCGGGCGCACGGGGGCCGGGCGCGCGGAATTCGCCCTGTTCAGGGCAACCCGGCCGGTCGCACCCGCGCCGGGACCCGCTGCAGCGGCCATGGAACCGATCGTGTCTCACCGGCTTCCAGATGGTGAAGAATCGTCTAGAAGAAAAGCCATGACAGGACCGATCGCCGACGAAATCGACCAATTGCTCCGCGCGGCGTTCGCCCCGACGCGGCTGGCAGTGACCAACGACAGCGCCAGCCACAGCGGCCACATGGGTGACGATGGCACCGGAGAGAGCCACTTTACCGTGGAAATCGCAAGCGCCGCGTTTGCCGGTGCATCGCGGCTGCAACGCCAGCGCATGGTCATTGCCGCGCTGGGCGACATCCCCGGCCAGCGGGTTCACGCGCTGGCGATCAAGGCGCGCGCGCCGGGCGAATAAAACGGAGCGACCGATAAGCGAAAGTCCGTTTTTCCAGACCATCACCCCGGTCACGCATGACCTTGGCGCATTCGAGGTAGGGCGGGCGATCCCGCCGCGCCAGCGGACGATGGTCGGGCCGTTCATCTTCATCGACCAGTTCGGCCCGGCG
>JANLUV010000063.1:0-11906 GCA_031363685.1 Alphaproteobacteria bacterium
ATCCCTGGCCACACGCTCAAGGTGGAGCCGGTCAGGTGGCGAAACTTCAAATATGATCCCGGTGCGCATGGCGCTGAATCGCATGGCGCAATCAGAAAGGGAATCCCAAACAGGACTCTTGTGTCAGGCGTTATCCACTAGTTGATGGTCGCCGCGTTATCCGTCGGATTAGTGAAGACCTCGTTGTCGATGATCACAATCGAGGGTGCCGTCGCCTTTCATCGAGCCTGTTCAAAAATGATCCGAGGAACGGCTACTTGTCAGTCGATTCGGAGCTTTGCATCACTCAGCGCGGGGCAGACCCGGGCGAGTATGTGACCTCTTCGCATTGGTTTGGCGCCCTTATTTTGGACGTATGCGAATTCAGGTTGGTCGACAATTCGACAAACGAAGCCGCCAAGTGGCTCATCGGCATGGTCCCATTGGACGACAATGTTTGTCATGGGGCCATATGGGGAAAAATTACCAAGGGGCAGTCGAACTCCTTGCAACGTAAGAGCGAGTGGCTGGTTGAAATTCCAGACGTCGAAAAACTCTCCGTTGATACTTAAGCTTAGCGGCCGGCGCTGAACTCGCCGCCAAATGACGAAAGATTGAGGTGCCCGGCACATTGCCGGCAGTTTCATGCCGGGGTTCTCACCATCTTGCGAAACGCGGACCCGTCACACCCCTATTTCAAGTGACCGCATTTACCCCCCTCTTTTCCGTACTCATTCCGTACGGACTGGGATGTGTGGCGCTAAGTCATTGAAAAATGGTGCACCCGACAGAATTCGAATCTGTGACCTCTGCCTTCGGAGGGCAGCGCTCTATCCAGCTGAGCTACGGGTGCGTGGGGAGGTCGGTTAGCAGAGGCGTGGCGGCCATGCCAGCCGGAAAGTCACCTGCATTGCACGCGCGCCGGGCGGCGTCTTAGGCATTTCGCAACCAGGCCGGGGATAGTGTGCGACCATGCCTGCCGCACCGCGTGACCCAACTCCTCCGTTCGCCTCCCGATCTGCGCGGGCGACATTCGCGCTGCCGGCGACATCGCCGGCCGGCGCGATGAACATCAAATGGCTGGCACTGCATGATGCTGCGGGCGTGGTTGCGGCGCTGGCCGGGCTCCGGGTCCCGTCGCCCGGCGCGGCCGAGCGCAACTTCCCGGCGGCGATGCGCGACGCGGGCGGATGGCGGCGTAAACTGGCGGAACAGGGAACCGAGGACTTGTCCGCGATCATGCAGGCCGGGCTGACCGCGCTGCTGGCGGTTCATGCCACGGGAGCGAGCGCGCTGGCCCCCGCCCGGGCCTTGTGGGCCGAATTTGTCGCCGCGCGGGCAGCGCTGCTGGCATTGAACCCGGTGCCCGCAGCGGAGCTGCGGCCGCTCGCCTGAATGCTCGCCAAGTTCCCGGTCTGTTCCTAAGCGGCGGCGATGACTGCCGGTCCGATTCTTTCACCAGCCGCCTCGGCGGCAGACGCCGATCTGCTGACCGCGCGGCTGGTGGCGCGCGGGATCAGCCGGCTGTTTGCGCGCAACGCTATCTGGTGCCTGACCGAAATGCCGCTGCGTACCGGCCGGCGCGCGGACCTGATGGGGATCGACACCAAGGGGCGGGTCGTGATCGTCGAAATCAAGGTCAGCCGGGCGGATTTGCTGGGCGATGCCAAGTGGACCGAATACCTCGATCATTGCGACCGCTTTTACTGGGGCCTTGCTCCGGAACTCGATCGCGCCTGCCTGGAAACAGCGGCGTTCCTCCCGCATGCCTGCGGGGTGATCGTCGCGGACGGCTACGACGCCGAGTTCCTGCGCCCGGCCCCGGACATGCCGCTGATGGCGGCGCGGCGCAAGGCCGAGGTTGAGCGACTGGCCCGCGCAGCGTTGCGGCGGCAGATTGTGGGCGCCGACCCGGCGTGTGCGAACTGGGGCGCGGACTGACCTACCCGCGCTGGCGGTGGTCCAAGCGGGTAAGCAACTGGCGTTTTTCTGCGGCGCTCAGCATCGGCCAATCCGCAATTTCACCCAACGTGCGCAGGCAGCCGGCGCATCGTCCAGTGGCCGGTTCGATCCGGCAGATGCTGGTGCAGGGGCTGGGTGGAGGGAGCATTGCGGACATCCTGCACCACACCCGATCTGCGAAAGCAAGGCGTCACAGGGGGGAGTTGGCGTAATTTCCTTGCTTTCCTGCGCAATGGAACCTAAGGGGGCGGCGTGGCCGGCGCGGCTTGTTCGCGCAATCGACCGCCAGCGTGAGATTCAGCCCACATCAAACGGGCGTGAAATCCGCGGCGATGCACGGTCCGTCAGCCAAGCTGCCCCTTCACGCACGGGTCGCGATACGCGAACCCCTGTCGCATGTCCGTGCGCCTGAATGGCCCGGCCATGCCAACGAAAGCATACCATTTTTCATGTCCTATTTTTCCGAACTCGGCCTGGCCGAACCGATTCTGCGCGCGCTTGAGACCAAGGGCTATACCGATCCCACGCCGATCCAGCGCCAGGCCATCCCGGCCCTGCTGGAAGGCCGCGACCTGCTTGGCATCGCCCAGACCGGCACCGGCAAGACCGCCGCGTTCTCGCTGCCGTCGCTCCATCGCCTCGCCGCCAATCCGAAGGTGCTTGCTCCGGCGTCCTGCCGCATGCTGGTGCTTTCGCCGACCCGTGAACTCGCCGCGCAGATCGCCGAGAACATCGAAGGCTATGCCCGCTACCTGAAGCTGGGCGTAACGTGCGTGTTCGGCGGCGTGCCGGTGGGCAAGCAGGCCCGCCGGCTGGTGCACGGGGTCGACATCCTCGTCGCCACTCCGGGCCGCCTGCTTGATCTGATCGACCAGCGCGCGCTGACGCTGCGCCATGTCGAGATCTTCGTCCTCGACGAGGCCGACCAGATGATGGATCTCGGCTTCATCCAGCCGCTGACCCGCGTCGCCGCGATGTTGCCCAAGGAACGCCAGAGCCTGTTCTTCTCGGCCACGATGCCACAGGCGATCGCCGAACTGGGCAAGCGCTTTATCAACAACCCGGTCAAGGTGCAGGTTACCCCGCAGGCGACCACAGTCGAACGCGTCGATCAATTTTCGACGTTCATCAACCAGGCCGAAAAGCAGGCGCTGCTGACGCTGACGCTGCGCAGCGGCCTGGCCGACCAGACGATCGACCGCGCGCTGGTGTTCACCCGGACCAAGCATGGGGCCGACCGCGTGGTGCGCCACCTGGTTGGCGCCGGCGTCAATGCCGCCGCGATCCACGGCAACAAGAGCCAGGCCCAGCGCACCCGTGCGCTTGACGGGTTCCGGCAAGGCTCGGTTCCGGTTCTGGTCGCAACCGACATCGCCGCGCGCGGGATCGACGTTTCGGGCGTCAGCCACGTGTTCAACTACGAACTGCCCAACGTGGCCGAACAGTACGTCCACCGCATCGGTCGCACCGCGCGTGCCGGGGCCGATGGCATCGCGCTGTCGTTCGTGGCGCCGGATGAGCGTCCGTACCTGCGTGACATCGAGAAGCTGACCGGCGTGAAGCTCATGCCGAAGCCGTTGCCGGAAGATTTCCTCAAGCTGGCGGCAACGCTTCCCGCGCCGAAGCGGGTCGAGGCGGATGACCGGCCCGAGCGTGGCCGCGGCAATCCCCGTGGCGACGGCGCGCGCCGTCCGCAGGGCCAGCCGCGCGGCGACCGGCCGGACGGCGACGGCCAGCCCAAGCGCCGGTTCCGCTCGCGCGGGCCGAGCAGTGTCGGCCAGCATGCGGGCAAGGTCCGCCGCGTCGTCTGACACCGCTGGCAGGAGGCTAATTAAGGGGTAAGTCCGGGGGGCCAGCGGCTCCCGGAACCCTGGCCGGACCCCTGAAAACTCTTCCGGCGGAATGGCGGCACACCGGGCCGCCTTTCCCCTGTCAATGTACCCCGAAATCCGGCATTGGCGCGTTCATGGATCTTGCCCGCCTGACTGCTGCCAGCGTTGCCGCGCTTGCCATGACGGCGATCGTCGCGCTCCGCTATCTGCTGGCCAGCGGCGGCTTTGCGCTGGCCACGCAGTGGGTCCGGCCCGGGCTCTATGCCGGGCAGGGCCGGCAGATTCGCATGGAAATCGGCTATTCGCTGCTCTCGGCCGCGATCTATGGCGTGCCCGCCGGGGTAGTGGCGTGGGGCTGGCAGCATCTGGGCTGGACCCGGATCTACACCGACTTCCACGCTTTTCCGCTGTGGTACCTGCCGGTGTCGCTGCTGCTGTACCTGTTTGCCCACGACACCTGGTTCTACTGGACGCATCGCCTGATGCACCGGCCGCACTGGTTTCGCGTGGCACACGCCGTCCATCACGCCAGCCGCCCGCCGACCGCGTGGGCCGCGATGAGCTTTCACCCGATCGAGGCGCTGACCGGCGCGGTGGTGATCCCCGCGCTGGTGTTCTTCATTCCCGTCCACGTCGGGATCCTTGGGCTTGTGCTGATGATCATGACGGTCATGGGCGTGACCAATCACATGGGCTGGGAGATGTTTCCCCGGTCCCTCGTTCATTCACGGTTGGGGGGGTGGCTGATAACGGCCAGCCATCACCAACGCCATCACGAGCACTATCAATGCAATTATGGCCTCTATTTCCGCGTATGGGACCGATTGTGCCGCACCGACCGGGGGCTGGCCGCACGCTGACCGGCCCGGCCGTGCTGGCCGCGGCTGCCGTTTTCCTGATCGGCACCAGCGTTGCCCCGCCCGACGTGAGCGTGACGGTCACCGGGCTGCGGAACGCCAAGGGCCAGGTCATGGCCTGCCTGACGGCCGAACCGCGCGCGTTCCCCAATTGCAAGGACGATCCGGCGGCGCACCGCCTGATCGTTCCCGCGGCGACCGGCGGCGTGGAGCTGGACTTCGGCGCGGTTGTCCCGGGCCGCTATGCGCTGTCGCTGTTTCATGACGAGAACAGCAACGGCAAGCTTGATACGGTGATGTTGATACCGCGCGAAGGCTATGGCTTTTCGCGCGACGCGGCGGTGCGGTTTGGCCCGCCGAAGTTTGCAGCGGCGGCATTTGCGGTTGATGGTACGGCCCAGCGCCAGACCGTGCGGATGCGTTACATGTTCTGATCGGGCAATACGTTCACGCGGCGTTGCAGCGGGTTGACCGGGCGCGCCGCGATCCCCATCGATCGCTTTATGGCCGATGGAAGCGAACCTGCCCCGTCCCTGCGCGCGCGGCTGACTGCGCCCGGCGCCACGCTAGCCCCGTTCCGCAATCCCGCCTTCAGCGCGATCTGGGTGGCGAACCTGCTGTCGCAGCTGGGCTCGATGATCCAGTCGATTGCCGCTGCCTGGCTGATGACGGAGCTGACCCGATCGCACCAGCTGGTGGCGGCGGTGCAGGCGTCCACCACGTTGCCGATCCTGCTATTCGGCGTGCTGGCAGGCGCGATCGCCGATAATTTCGACCGCCGCCGGGTGATGCTGGCGGCCCAATGGGCGATGCTGGTCGTCTCGGCGGCGCTGGCAGTGCTGACATTCGAAGGGATGATCGGCCCGTGGAGCCTGATCCTTTTCACCCTGGCGGTGGGGACGGGCACTGCGCTCAACGGCCCGGCGTGGCAGGCCTCGGTGCGCGCGCAAGTCGGCTCGCGCGATCTGCCGCAGGCGATCTCGCTGAATACCATTGCGTTTAACCTTGCCCGCAGCGTCGGCCCGGCGCTGGGCGGCATCCTGATCTCGCTGGCGGGCGTGGCGACCGCGTTCGCGATCAACGCCGTCAGTTACATCGCGCTGATCTGGGTGCTGATGCGCTGGCGCCCGGAAGTGCCGCCACCGGTCCGCCGCCCGATCCTGCCATCGATCCGCACGGGTCTTTCGTTCTGCCTCCATTCCGATCCGGTCCGCCGGGTGTTGGTGCGCGGTTTTTGCGTCGGCTTTGGCGCGGCCGGGTTTCAGTCGTTGTTGCCGGCGGTGGTGCGGGACCAGATGCATGGCACCGAGTTTTCCTTCGGCCTGATACTGGGCGTCTTCGGGATCGGTTCGATCCTCGCCGCGCTGTTCGTCTCTGCCGCACGCCGCCGCTTCGGGACCGAGGCGGTGGTGACGTTCGGGGTGCTGACTTTCGTGATCGCACTGCCGATGCTGGCGCGGATCGATTCGATCGGCCCGGCGCTGCCCGTTTCGTTCCTGGCCGGGATCGGCTGGACTGCCTGTATGACCACGCTCAACGTAGCAATGCAGGTTCGCTCACCCGACGAGATTCTCGGCCGCTGCCTTGCGATCTATCAGGCCATCACCTTTGGCGGGATGGCGGTGGGGGCATGGCTCTGGGGCGCGGTGGCGGACTGGGTCAGCCTGCCCGCAGGGCTTTACGGCGGCGCGCTGTGGCTGCTGGTGACGACGGCCCTGCTACGGCTGCTGGCCCCCATGCCCGCCCCGCACGAGGGACGGGTTGCCGCGCCTTGACCGGCCAGTGCCCCCGCGCCGCGTAAACCTCCGCCAATTTCAGCCGGTTATCAAAGTTGCGCCAACTACGGCGCAACTTAACGCTTAATCAACCATGTTGCGCCAGAACCCCGGGAGACAGACTTTCAGGGAAATTATCACATGGATACCTTGCGCGGCGCGTTTGGCGACTATTCCGAGGCGGACGCCTATACTCCGGACATTGACGATGCCTGTGAGGACGAGATCGGCCGCGAGGCGCCGCCGCCTTCGATCGGGCAGGACGAGCGCCGGATGCAGGTCCGCGCCTACAACCATTGGGCGAGCTTGCTGGGCGACCGCCCGCTCCCGCTGATCGCCGACCTTGAAACCGGGCAGCTGCCCGACTTCGACCCGTGGTCGGTGCTGCTCGATTTCACGGGCGGGATCGATCGGCCGCCGGTGCGCTATCTGGGCGCCGCGCTGGCGGCGGAATGCGATGTCGATGTCGCCACGATCCGCACGCTGGCCGATGTGCCGGGCCGGTCGCTGCTGTCGCGCATCACCGATCACTACATGCAGATCCTTGCCAATCAGGCGCCGATCGGGTTCGAGGCCGAGTTCGTCAACCAGCGTGGCCATACGGTCCTTTATCGCGGGATCCTGCTGCCCTTTTCGGCCAGCCTGGACAGCACATCGATCGACCTGATCTACGGCGTCATCAACTGGAAGGAGCTGGCCGACCAGCAGACCACCGACGAGCTGATGTTGGCGATCGACCAGGTTCTGGCGGGCAAGCCGGCCCGCGAACGCCAGCCGCTGACCACATGGGCGGATGGGCCGGCGGACGGATCGGACGCCGACGTGTTCGACCTCGGCCCGCTTCACGCCGAAGATCCCGCGCTGGGCTGGTCCGCGATCGAGGATGGCGCCGAAGCCGCGCTGGCCGACCTGCTCGCGTCGGCGCGCGAACTGGCCCGCGCCGCGCAGGGTTCGGAAGATCGCAGCCGCCACGCGCTGTATGCGGCGATCGGCCGCGCCTATGATTTCGCGCTGGCGGCGCGGACCCTGCCAGAGGATTTCGCCGAGCTGGTCGCCGACGCCGGGCTTACGATGCAGGAGCGTGCGCCGCTGATGCCGCTGGTCAAGCTGGTGTTCGGCGCGGACTACGACAAGACCCGGCTGACCGAATTCACGACCGCATTGGGCCATGCCCAGCGTCTTGGCCTTGCCCCCGGCATGCTGGCCGGGTTCCTCGGCAGCCAGCCGGGCGGGCTGAAGGGTGTCGTCCATGCCGAACGCGCGCTGCGGCGCGAGGAGAGTGGCAAGATCGCCGCACCGCCTTCGCCCCGCGCGGCGATGACCGCGCGGCTGCGCGCACTGCCGACCCGCCCACTGGCCGACCTCGCGGCAGAGGGCGAAGAATTCACGCTGGTGCTGGCGCGCCGCACCGATGCGGGCGAAATTGTCCTCGTCGGCGAAGTGGGCGATGACGCGGCCTTGCTCGAACGCGCGGCGAAAAAGTTGCTCGGCTAGGAATTTCCCGGCAGACGCCTGATCCCGCGATGGTCATGGCGCCCCGCCCGTTTTGCGGCTAGGCCGCGTTTGATGAGCATCGCCGCGATCAACCGGCTTCAGCCGCCGTTCAGGGGCCGGGCGCATGTGTGGCGCTCGATGCGTTCCTTCCTTCGCCTGCCGGGAAAAGCCGCCGCGATCGTCGCCGCCGGCCTGTTGTCGCTCAATGTGGCGGCCGCGCAGTCAATCCTGCGCGATGCCGAAACCGAGGCGTTGCTGCGGGATATGGCGACCCCGCTGGTCAAGGCGGCCGGGCTCGATCCGAAGAATGTCGATATCGTGCTGATCAACGATCCGTCGATCAACGCCTTCGTGATGAGCGGGCAGGCCGTCTACCTCCATTCCGGCCTGATCAACATCGCCGACAACGCCAACCAGGTCCAGGGCGTGGTCGCGCACGAACTCGGCCATATTACCGGCGGCCACGCGATCACCGGTGAACAGGGCGCCAAGGCGGCAGGCAGCATCAGCCTGCTCTCGCTACTGATCGGCGTGGCGGCCGCCGCAGCGGGCGCCGGTGAAGCGGCGATGGCGGCAGTCATGGCCGGGCAAAGCGCCGCGATGGGCAAATACCTCGCCTTCAGCCGGGCGCAGGAATCGCAGGCCGATGCCGCCGGTGAACAATACCTGTCCACCGCGGGGATCAGCGGGCGCGGCTCGATCGAGTTCTTCAAGAAGCTGGAAAACCAGTCCTACCGGATGGGCTACAGCCAGGCCGACATGGACCCGTTCCTGTCCAGCCACCCGATCGAGGCTGACCGCATCGCCACCCTGCAGGACGGCTACGAAAAAGACCCGGCCTGGAACAAGCCGAGCGACCCGGAGTTGGAAGCCCGGTTCCGCCGCGCCAAGGCCAAGCTGTATGGCTATCTGGCCGCGCCGGAGGATACGCTGAAGGCCTATCCGCTGACTGACAATTCGGTTCCCGCGCGCTATGCCCGGGCTTATGCGTGGCACAAGGAAGCGTTCCTCGACAAGGCGATGACCGAGGTCGACCTGCTGCTCAGTGACGCGCCCACCGATCCCTATTTCCTGGAACTGAAGGGCCAGATCCTGCTCGAAGCCGGCAAGCCGGTCGATGCGCTGGCGCCGCTGCGCCGGGCAACCGACCTCACCGGCAACCAGCCGCTGATCGCCACCACCTTCGGCCACGCGCTGGTCGCCACCGAAGACCCGAAGAACCTGGCCGAAGCGCAGCGCGTGCTGAAAAGCGCGGTCGCACGCGACCGGGAAAATCCCGATGCCTGGTATCAACTTGGCGTGGTCTATTCGCAGAACGGCGACACCCCGCGCGCGCGGCTGGCCAGCGCGGAACAGCAGGCTTTGTACGGGCGCTGGGCCGAGGCGCTCCAGAACGCCGAGGCGGCCGGATCGGGGCTTCCCCGCAATTCGCCGGACTGGCTGCGCGCACAGGATATCGCGATGCAGGCGCGCGCGCAGATTGAACGCAGCAAGAAGCGCAAGTAGGCAGGGACATGTTCGAATTTTCCCGGCCGCGCGGCGGCATGATTGCGAATGCGGCCCTTGGCCTTGGCTGCGCCGTGCTGGGCGGGGTCGCCGGGTGGTACTGGCAGTCGCACCGCGCGGGCGCCGATCCCGCCGCGCATCTGGCCGCCAGCGATCGCGCCGCGATCGAACAGGTCGTCCACGATTACCTGATGGCGCACCCCGAAGTGTTGCCCAAGGCGATGGCGGAACTGGAACGCACGCAGACCGCCAGCCAACTCGCCGGGGTGCGCGATCAGGTGGAACAGCCGGCGCCCGGCGTGGTGCTGGGCAATCCGAACGGCAAGATCGTGCTGGTCGAGTTCACCGACTACGCCTGCAGTTACTGCCGCCGCAGCAATGAAGACGTCGATGCGCTGATCGCCGCCAATCCCGATCTCAAGGTGGTGGTGCGCGAACTGCCGATTCTCTCGCCCGGAAGCGCGGACGCGGCCAGGATGGCGCTCGCCGCAGGCGAACAGGGCCGCTACGCCGCGTTCCACAAGGCAATGTTCGCCGCCGGCCAGCCCGATGCCGGGTCGATCGCCGCCGCCGCCCGCGCCGCCGGGCTCGACATGGCGCGCGCGCAAAAGGTGATCGCCGATCCCGCGACCGAGCGCGAACTGGTGCAAAACCTCGATCTCGCCAAGCAGCTTGGCTTCACCGGCACGCCAAGCTGGGTGGTGGGCGATACCCTGCTGACCGGCGCGGTCGGCCGCGCCAAGCTGGCCGAGGCGATCGCCGACGCGCGTAGCTGACTGAACCGGTATGCTGCGCCCCTATTTCGCTTCGCCAGCGATTTGGGCTAGGCTTACACCCATGGCCGTCCTGCCGTTTCGCCCGACCCCGTTCTTCGCGAACAAGAACCAGGCTTTCTGGCGCCTGCAGGCTGCGGGCTGGGGCGGCGCATTGCTGCTGCGCGCGATGTCGAGCCTGGCCAACGGGCAACCGCTGTCGTTCCTTGTCCTCGTCCTGATCGCGACCGTCACCGGCTTCTCGATCTCGCTGCTGCTCTCGGTCATCTACCGCCAGCTGATCGCCCGCCGTGCGCTGATCACCTGGGGCGTCACCGCGCTGGTCCTGCCGATCGCGGTCACGTTCTATGCGTTCATCGATGCGTGGGTGATCGGGCTGTATCGCCCGGAAAGCGGGGCCAGCTTCGCGCAATTGCTGATCGGCGTGTTCTACCTTGATCTCACCCTGCTCGGGGCATGGTCGGCGCTGTATTACGCGATCAATTTCTACCTCCAGATCGAGGAGCAGAACGACCAGCTGATCCGGCTGGAAAACCAGGCGACGCAGGCGCAGCTGGCGATGCTGCGCTACCAGCTCAACCCGCATTTCCTGTTCAACACGCTCAATTCCATTTCCACGCTGGTGCTGCTCAAGCAAACCGAACCGGCCAACGCGATGCTCACCCGGCTGTCCGCGTTCCTGCGCTACACCCTCGTCAACGAGCCGACCGGGCGGGTCACCGTGGCGCAGGAAGTGGGCACGCTGCAACTGTATCTGGGCATCGAGCGGATGCGCTTCGAGGAGCGGTTGCGCACCCAGTTCTACATCGACGATGCGGCCAAACCCGCGCTGCTCCCCTCGCTGCTGCTCCAGCCGCTGGTCGAAAACGCGATCAAGTATGCGGTCAGTCCGCAGGAAAGCGGGGCGGAAATCACCATCACGGCGCAACTCGTCGGGCCGATGCTTCGCATCACCGTCTCCGACACCGGCCCGGGATTGCAAAACTACGCCGCTGACAACAGGTTGTCCGGCGTGACCTTCGATGGCGGCGAACCCGTATCAACCGGCGTGGGCCTCGCGAACATCCGCGACCGGCTGGCCCAGGCTTATGGCGACAGCCATCGGTTCGAAATTCTCGATCCCCCCGATGGCGGGTTCACCGTGCTCATCGAAATTCCGTTCGAACGCCGCGAAATGATCGCGCCGGAAGGCGCGTTCCCCCGTCTCGTCTCTGTAACCGGTTGAAACTAAAGTCCTCGCTGTCCGTATGGGCGAGGAACGGTCAAGGCCCAGCGCCAGCAAGGTTTACCGCATGACCATTCGCACGATCCTTGTCGATGACGAGAAACTCGCGATCCAGGGGCTCCAGCTCCGGCTGGAGAAATTCCCCGACGTGGAGATCATCGATACCTGCTCCAACGGCCGCGAGGCGATCCGCAAGATCAAGACCGAAAAGCCCGACCTCGTCTTTCTCGACATCCAGATGCCGGGGTTCGACGGGTTTTCGGTGGTCAAGGGGGTGATGGAGATCGAACCGCCGCTGTTCGTCTTCGTCACGGCCTTGACCACCGAAAATCCGTCGAAGCCGGGCATCTGGATGTCGAGGAAGACGAGGTCGGGCTTTTCGGTCTTGATCTTGCGGATCGCCTCACGCCCGTTCGAGCAGGTGTCGATGATTTCGACCTCGGGGAATTTTGCCAGCCGCAGTTGCAGCCCCTGGATGGCCAGCTTTTCATCGTCGACAAGGA
>JANLUV010000080.1:0-4852 GCA_031363685.1 Alphaproteobacteria bacterium
TCGCCGCCGCCGGCGCGAAATTGCCAGTAGCTGCCGTCGGGCAGCGCGAGGCCCACACCCTGCCCGTCGGGTGACTGGCCAACCTCGATCCCGGGGCCGAGGTGAAAACGGATCGCGAACGATACCTTGCCGCGCCCGCCCTTGCCCTTGGTCGGGAGCAGCACGTCTTCGCCGCGCAGTTCGGTGCCGTCATCGCGCAGGATCAGGATGCGGCGATGGGTCAGGCCATAGCGCCCGGCGTAGCCATCGTGGCTGGCTTCAAGCCGGGTCGCGCCCGCTCCGCGCTCACCCGCCAACGTGCGGCGATCGACTTCGACTTCGGATACGCCGCTGCCGATCCGGCCGTTGATCAGGACGGCGGTGGAATTCACATCATCCAGCACCAGCGTCGAATGGGCGGCGGTGGCGCGCAGGGCCTGTTCGAGCCGGGCCGGAATGAGGCCGCCCGCGGCCGCGCCGCCGCCGCAGTTGACCACCAGCCGCTGTCCGGCGTGGCTGAGTTCGAATGCCAGCGTGGAAGCGCAGCCGGCGCGGGCGTGGCGCGCCAGCGGCGGCGGGGCGGCGTCGAACTGGAGCACCGTTTTCTGCGCCACGGCGCGCTGATAACCCCACTGGCGCACATCGCGTAAGGGGCGGGTCCGCACACCTGATGCTTCGACCAGCCGGGCGATCTGATCGGCGCCGATTGCCCAGCCGCCCTGCCAGCTACCCAGCGATCCGTCGCCATGCGTCAGCGCCAGCAGCGGCGGGACCAGCAGGTTCTGCATCCCCTGTATCGCCTCGGGCGGATCGCGGCGCAGCGCGCGGTAGCAGGCGGTCAGCCGCACGAGCAGCGCAATTGCCTCCATCTGCGCCAGCGGGCTGCGCGCCAGCGTGCCGCCATCATCGCCCACCAGTTCGCCGAGCGTGCGGATCAGCCCGGCTTCGCCATAAAGCCGCCGGGCCTTGCCATCGGGCAGCAGCAGCCCGGCTGCCACGATCCCGCACCAGCCGGCCAGTTGCGCCTGCAGATCGTCGCCGCGCCCGGTGTGCTTGTCGAGCCAGCGGGCATGATCGACCATCGCCGCCAGTGTCTTGTTGCGCAGGCCCCCTGACAGGACCAGCGGAGCATGGACCAGCCACGCCAGCAGCCGCGTACCGGCGAGCGACACCGACCACGCGCCGATCTTGCCCGGCTTGGCCGGTGCGGCGGGGTTGGCATCGAGCCAGGCGGCCAGAATGCGTTCGGCCACCGGGGCGCCCTGGTCGCGGCTGGCGGCAGCCTCGATATCGGCGAGCCAGGTGAAACCGTGGACATGGCGTTCCAGCGGCGGGGTCATCCGGGCGATCCCGGCGAATTCGATCTGGGCGAGCGGTAGTTTGACCCCGTGCAGCAGGAAATGCCCGGCGCGCAGCGCAGTGCCGGCCACCTTGTAGCCCGGCAGCGGGTTCATCACCGTGGCGATCAGGCGCTTCTTGGCGACCGGCTTGCCGAACGCCTTGCCCAGCAGCTGCCCGCGCATCCCCATGCCATAGGCCAGCCGCAGCAGGCGTTCCCCGGGCGAGAGCGCGGGGGGCGAGAAATCGGCCAGCGCCAGCATCCGCCCCGGTTCGATCACACTGTGGGGCGGATCGGCGGGGTCATCCGCATCGACCGGCCACACTTCGGCGGACGTCACGTGGGGTTCAGCCGGATTGTCATGCAGCGGCACCGCCATGGGCAGAGGATCCGGACGGCCCTCCGAACCGTCACCCGCAGCGTCCGGACCGCGAGCAGCGGCGGAGCGGTGGGCGACATCGACCATCGGTCAGCCCCGGCCCTTCAGGGCGGCGATATTGGCGGCGTAGCGATCTGGCCCGCCGCGGAAAGTGGCCGTGCCCGCCACCAGCACATCCGCCCCGGCGGCAACGCATTGCGGGGCGGTGACCAGATCGACCCCGCCGTCCACTTGGAGCCGGATATCCCGGCCCGACTTGTCGATCATCTTGCGCACCGCTTCGATCTTGCGCAGCTGGCTGGCGATGAAGCTTTGCCCGCCGAACCCGGGATTGACGCTCATCACCAGGACCAGGTCGATCTCGTCGATCAGGTAATCGAGCAACTTCGCGGGCGTGGCCGGGTTGAGCGAGATCCCGGCCAGCTTGCCGCAGGCCTTGATCGCCTGAACGGTGCGGTGGGTGTGCGCCCCGGCCTCGGGATGGACGGTGATGATATCGGCCCCGGCATCGGCGAAGGCCTGAATGAACCCATCGACCGGCGAGATCATCAGGTGGACATCCAGCGGCTTGGCGGTGTGCGGGCGCAGCGCCTTCACCACCATCGGCCCGATCGTGATATTGGGCACGAAATGCCCGTCCATCACGTCGACGTGGATCCAGTCCGCCCCGGCGGCATCAACCGCGCGAACTTCCTCGCCCAGGCGGGCAAAATCGGCGGACAGGATCGAGGGGGAAATAAGGGGCGCAGACATAATTCATCAGGCATTACCTTACCACGGCACCTGAACAACCCGCTTCCGCCCGTTTTCCACACAAGATATCGCGGTTCAACTAGGGGTTTAACCGTGGATATTGCGGTGCGGCGCCCCAAACGCATCAATTTTCCGCTTCGCCGCCGTCCAGCGGGAAGGGCGCGAACTCGGCAAAGCGTTCGATATCCCACCCGGTCACCACGGCATCGCCCACGGTAAACCACGCATGCGCCTCGAACTTGCCGTCGGGGCCGATGCGCGAGCCGAGCCGGATCACCCCCGCAATCCCCCCGCTCGCCAGCCACCGCCGCGCCGCCAGTGCCTGGACCAGGCAATCCGACCGCCACGGCAGCCGCCGCCCCATGCGCGCCACCACGTACGTAACCCGCTCCAACAGGGCGTGCTGCCGGGCGGAGAGGCAGGCCGGCTCGGCGGGGGGCAGGCGCAGCGGCAGGTCGCGCACCGGGATGATCGCGTGATGGATCCTCGCCAGCGCCAGTTCGGCCACCGCGCGGACGATGTCGGCCCGCAGCATGGCTCCGCCCCGCGCCGCCTTGCCCAGATCCTGCACCAGTCTGCGCACCGCGCTGTTGCCTTGTAATAGAGAACCGATTGCGTGTTATGAGCAGGCGCAGCACGGGCGCAAGCCGGTATCGGAGTGAAGTGGTTGAGCGGATTTGCAGTCATCATCGATTTCGCCGGCCGGCCGGTCGATCCGGCGGCGATTGCGGCGATGACGGCGGCGATGGACTATCGCGGGCCGGACGGGATCGCCCACGTGATCGATGGCGCGGTCGCGCTGGGTCACTGCATGCTGCACACCACCGCCGAATCGCTGGAAGAAGTGCAGCCGCTGAAAAATGACGATGGCAGCCTGATCCTGGTGATGGACGGCTACCTGACGAACTGGGTCGAACTGCGCAGCGAACTGCTGGCCCACGGTGCCGCGCTGCGCACCCGGGCCGATGCCGAACTGGTCTTGCGGGCCTATGAGCAGTGGGGCGACGATTGCCCCAACCATATCGACGGCGAATACGCCTTCGTCATCTGGGACGGCCGCCGCCGCGAAGCGTTCTGCGTGCGCGATCATGCCGGCATGAAGCCGCTGCACTTTGCATGGGACGGCCGGCGGCTGACCGTGGCATCCGACATCGCCGGCGTACTGGCCAACCGCGAAGTGCCGCGCCGGCCGAACCGCGCGATGATCGCAGAGCATTGCGCGAACGAATGGTTCAGCCTGACCGAAACCCTGTGGCAGGACGTCAACCGGTTGAAGCCGGCGCACTGGATGCGGGTGTCGGCGGGCGGGATCGCCACCGAACGGCATTGGGCCCCGCCGACCGAGGTGACGATCCGTTACCCGCGCGACGAGGATTATTTCGAGCACTACCGCGCGGTGTTGCAGGACAGCGTCCGGCGCGCGTCGCGGACGCACCTGCCGCTGGGCTGCGAGGTCAGCGGCGGGCTCGATTCGTCGGCGATTTTCTGCGTGGCCGATCGGATGCTCAAATCGGGCGCGTTGCTGGCGCCGGATCTCAAAGGTTATACTTATCTGTTCGAACCCGGCCGGGGCCCGGATGAAATCCGTTATGCCCGCGCGGTGGCGGAGCACACCGGGCGCGGGGTGCGCGAAGTCGCGCCGTTCCTGCCCGACGTGGAATGGTTGCGCCAGCGCGGCCATGATGATTGCGATTACGTGCCTTATGGCAACGCCGCGATGGCGGTGAATATCGGCAGGGCCGCCACCGGCGATGGCTGCCGGGTGGTCCTCAACGGCGAAGGGGGCGACGAATTCCTCACCGGCACGCCGTTCCATTACCATGAAGATCTGGCCCGTGGTGACTGGGCGGCGCTGGCCCGCAGCTTGCGCGCCGATGCCGGTGATCTGGGCGTGGTTGCTGCGTTGCGGCGCTTCGCCCGATTCGGCCTGGCCCCGATGGCGCCCGCTGTGATTCGGCGCTTTCGGCAACGCCGCAGCGCGAATCTGTGGGCGGGTAATTTTGCGGTTGCACAATGGATGTCGGACGAACTGGCGGGCCTGCTCGGGCAGCGCCGCGCCGCAGTGAACCGGAAGCGGTACGCCAGGATCGCCAATCGGCCGCGGCGCTTGATGACGATGACCATGGAAGAGGCGTTCACCGGGTTTGCCCGCGACTTTCTGGCGCGCCAGTGCGCGCGGGGCGGTTATCAGTTGCGTAGCCCGATGTACGCCCGGCCGTTTATTGAATTCGCGTTCAATATTCCGGAGCACGTTCGATATCGCGGTGCAGCAAAAAAATATGTTCACGCTCAGGCGATGGAAAATTGGTTGCCTGATATTGTAGCGCGCCGCAAGGACAAAGCGGATTTCATGTTCGGCTTTGAACGAATAATTGATAGCCTTGGCAGTTATTACACTGAGC
>JANLUV010000175.1:0-8687 GCA_031363685.1 Alphaproteobacteria bacterium
TGCTATGTTCCGAATAAACGCCAACAGGAATGCGCCGATTCTCCGCCATTTACGGCGAATTCAGCCCGGCTCCCGCGCTTTCCCCGATTTTCAGGGCACCGATTCGCAATCAGTGAGCCGCAGTCCGACTGTCAGCGGTGAGTGCGCGTCAGCGCGCGGGCGCAGGCCGGGGCTTGGTGGTATCGGGTGACGGGATCACGCCGATATCGGCCAGCGGGTCACTGATTGCGAATCGGTGCCCTGAAAATCGGGGAAAGCGCGGGAGCCGGGCTGAATTCGCCGTAAATGGCGGAGAATCGGCGCATTCCTGTTGGCGTTTATTCGGAACATAGCAAAACAAACGTCGCGCTACTTGGTGTTTGGCTATGTATCGGGCTCATATTCGCGTCGTCGAACGCGTTTTCCCGTGTTTTCCCGCAATTTTCCCTTCACACCCGACCCGAGCCGGGTTATGGCTACGGTCTATCGGAAAGGCCCGAGGCCCCGGTTCAACCGGGCAGGCGATCCGGCTGCGTCAGCGCGCGGCTGGGCGGGGCATTGCTGTCGTTCGGATGGACAACCTTGGGCAGGGGCGGGGCACTTGGAATCGAGGCGGGTCAGGTACAACGGGCAGGGTTTCTCGCTGAAAGGCGAGAAGGACCGGTTCGTGCTCCCGCCGGACTTCCGCAAGGCGCTGAAAGAATCGGGCGACGGCGAAAAGACGCTGTGCGTGCAGCTTCATGCCACGCTGCCGTGCCTGATCGGTTTCGGCCCTTCCCGCGAAGACGAGCTGGATGCCCTGCTTGACCGCGAGGAAGAGAATGCGCTGAAGCTGGGGCAGCAATTCGACCGGCTGGTGCGCTCGTCACAGCTGTTCGGCTTCCTCAAGGTGCCGTTCGACGACAGCGGGCGGTTCGTGCTGCCGCCGCGCTTCGTGAAGGGCGCGTCCATCACCGACCGGCTCTATTTCCAGGGCGCGGGCGCAGAATTCCTGATCTTCAACCCCGACGAGTTGATCAAGCTGGGCGAGGGCTGGCGCCACGCGCAGCTCGCGTGCGACGATCTGGCCGAGCAGGCCGCCGCGAAGGCCCGCAAATGAGCGGGCCGGAAATGCTCCATATCCCGGTGCTGCTGGCCGAAGTGCTTGCGGCGCTGCAGCCGCAACCGGGCATGGTCATCATCGACGCCACGTTCGGCGCGGGCGGTTATACGCGCCGCTTGCTTGACGCGGGCGCGACCGTCCATGCGTTTGACCGCGATCCCGATGCGATCGCCGCCGGACAGATTTGGCCCGAATGCGGGGAAACGCCGCCGCGCCTGATCCTGCATCCGCGCCGCTTTTCCGAAATGGTCGAAGGGCTGGCCGAGGTGGGCGTCAGCGCCGTCGACGGGGTGGTGATGGACATCGGGGTGTCATCCATGCAGCTCGACCAGCCGCAGCGCGGGTTCGCCTTTGCCAGCGATGGCCCGCTGGATATGCGCATGGCGCAGGAAGGGCCGTCCGCCGCCAACTTCGTCAACGAGGCCGACGAACACGCGATCGCCGACGTGCTGTTCACGTATGGCGAGGAACGCCAGTCGCGCCGGGTGGCGCGGGCGATCGTCGCGGCGCGGCCGCTGACCACCACCGGAGAACTGGCGCGCGTGATCCGCAAGGCACTGGGCTATCACGCCGGTCAGCCCAAGGACCCCGCGACGCGCAGCTTCCAGGCGATCCGCATCCACGTGAATGCCGAGCTGGAAGAGCTGCAGGACGGCCTGATGGCGGCCGAAACGCTGCTGCGCGCCAGCGGGCGGTTGGCGGTGGTCAGCTTTCACAGCCTGGAAGACCGCATCGTCAAGCAGTTCCTGCGCGATGGCAGCGGCGCCACGGCGGGCGGTTCGCGCCACCTGCCGCAACAAAAAGCGGCGGCCGAGCCGACTTTTGCACACGTTTCCAAGGCAATGAAGGCATCTAACGCCGAAGTGGCCTTCAATCCCCGGTCCCGTTCCGCCACGTTGCGTTCTGCGATGCGTACCGTGGCACCACCCAGGAGGGCAGCATGATGCTTACCCGTTCCGGCGCCCGCAAGGCAGGTTGGGCCGTGATCCTCGTGGTCTGTCTGGCCTTGACGGTCGCGCTGACCATGCGGGTCAACGCGGTGCGCAGCCACGTGCTGCTGACCGAACGGCAGATCGTGGCGCTGCGGCAGGAAACGGGCATGCTCGAGACCGAGTTCGAGACGCGCGCCAACCAGCAGCAGCTGAAGGCGCTGAACGACGTGGAATTCGGCTATGCCGCGCCGACTGCCGGACAATACCTGGAAAACGAGCGCCAACTGGCCGTCTATGGCAAGGCACGCGCGCCGGGGGCGCCGTCGCCGATCCGCGTCGCCAGTGCGGTACGCGAAGCTGCAGGGCATGAAGATTCCGGGGATTCTCCGTTCCGGGCGCTGGCCAATCCCTTGACCGGCAAGGCCATGGCCGCCGAAGTGCCGCGGGACGGCGGAGGCAAGCTGGCTGGTTCCGCCGGGCTGGTGCAGCGGCTCAGCCATGTCGACAGGCCCGTTTCGGGCACGCCCCGTAACATGAAGGTGGCCGTGGACTGATGACTTCGCTGACCGTCTCGACCGCGATTTCCACGGGACGGGTCCAGCTCGTCAACGTGCGCCAGCGGTCGCTGCTGGTGGCCAAGGTGCGGCTTTATTTCGTGGTGGCGGCGTTCAGCTTCATCGCCATTGTCGCGCTGATCCGGATCGTCTGGCTCGGCCTCTCGGGCGATGTGCCCGGCCGGCAATCCATGGCCGACGCGATGCTGCCGCCGCGCGGCGAGATCGTCGATCGTAACGGTGTGCCGCTGGCCCGGGCGTTTCCGGCCTATTCGCTGTG
Organism: Alphaproteobacteria bacterium; assembly: GCA_031363685.1. GTDB lineage: Bacteria > Pseudomonadota > Alphaproteobacteria > Sphingomonadales > Sphingomonadaceae > Novosphingobium. The sequence goes on from JANLUV010000175.1 coordinate 2,848, forward strand.
GTACAATCCCACGGCGCTCGGCGACGGCCCGGCGCTGGTCAAATCGCCCGCCGAAGTCGCCGCCGCGCTGGTGCGGATATTCCCCGACGAGGATCTGGCCCGGCTGACCGCGCGCCTTTCCGCTGGCAAGCCAAGCTACCTGCGGCGCCGGATCATGCCCGAAGATGCCAACCGCATCCACGCACTGGGCGAGCCCGCGCTGGAGTTCCCGCGCGAGAACGAGCGGTATTACCCGCAAGGGTCGATGGCCGCGCACGTGCTGGGTTATGTCGGGTCCGACGGCAAGGGCCGGGTCGGCATGGAGCAGGTGTTCAACAAGCAGCTGACTGACCCCGCGCTACGCGGGACACCGTCGGTGCTGTCGCTCGACACCCGGGTGCAGGGCGCGCTCGAGGACGAATTGCTGCGCGGGATGCAGGCATCCAACGCCAAGGGCGCGGGCGGGATCGTGCTGGATGTCGATACCGGCGAAGTGCTGGCGCTGGCCTCGCTGCCTTCGTTCAACCCCAACCTGATCGACCAGGAAAATGTCGGCAATATCTTCAACCGCGTGACCAACCAGGTCTATGAACTGGGTTCGGTGATGAAGCCGATCACGGTGGCTTCGGCGATCGAGGCGGGCGTAGTGACCGATATGTCAAAACGGTATCCTTCAGGCGTGCCGCTGCAGATCGGCGGTTTCAAGATCAACGACAGCCACAGTTTCGGCGCATCGCTGAACGTGCCCGAGGCGCTGATCCATTCATCCAACATCGTCACTGCGCAAGTGGCCGACCAGTTGGGCGGGGCGCGGCTGAAGCTGACCATGCAGGCGCTGGGCTTCAACGACCGGCCAGCGATCGAATTGCCCGCCAAGGGTTTCCCGATCTGGCCGCGCGGCGACTGGTCACGGATCACGACGATGACGGTATCTTATGGCCACGGTGTGGCGCTGACCCCGCTGCATCTGGCGTCGGCCTATGCGGCGCTGGTCAATGGCGGGATCTGGCGCCCCGCGACCCTGCGCAAGCTGGCGCCCGGCGACGTGCCGCAAGGGCGCCGGGTGTGGGCGGCGGCAACCAGCGCGCGGATGCGGCAACTGCTGCGGATGATCGTGGTCGATGGCACCGGCAGGAAGGCTGCGGCTGAAGGCTTTCGCGTTGGCGGCAAGACGGGGACGGCCGAAAAGCCCGGCCGATACGGATACCAGAAGACTTCGGTGATCGCGACGTTCGCTGCCGCTTTCCCGATGGATCGCCCGCGCTTCGTGGTGATCGCGATGCTCGACGAGCCGCAGGGTACCCAGGCCACGTCGGGCCAGCGCAGCGCCGCATGGAACGCCGCGCCGGTCATCAGCCGGGTCATCCCGCGGATCGGGCCGCTGCTGGGCGTGATGCCCGACAAGTCCCGGGATGTGGACATGTCCGAACTTTCGCCGCTGATCGGCAGCGGGGGCGGGGAATGAAGCTGGGCGATCTTGCTGAGGCAGCGGGGATCGCCCTGACCGCTGGCGGTGACGCGCAGGTTACCGGCTTTGCCATCGATCACCGCAAAGTTGCGCCCGGCACCGTGTTCGGCGCATTTCAGGGCGCGGCGGTCAACGGCGAGGACTTTATCGCGGCGGCAGTGCAGGCGGGGGCTGCGGCGATCGTCGCGCGGCCCGAGGCGGTGGTGAACGGCGCGGTCCACATTGCCGATAGCACCCCGCGCCGGGCCTTCGCGCGGCTGGCGGCGCAGTTCTTCGCGCCGGTGCCGGAAACCATTGTGGCCGTGACCGGGACCAACGGCAAAACCTCCACCGTCGAAATGACGCGGCAGTTGTGGCGCATGGCCGGGCACCGCGCCGCCTCGATCGGAACGCTGGGCGTGACCACGCCGGATGAAAGCGTCTCCACCGGGCTGACCACGCCGGACATCGTCACCTTCCTGGCCAACATGTCGGGTCTGGCGCGGGAGGGCGTGACGCATGTGGCTTATGAAGCATCCAGCCACGGCCTGTCGCAGTTTCGCAACGAAGGATTGCGGGTGCGGGCCGGGGCGTTCACCAATCTCAGCCGTGACCATCTCGATTACCACAAGGACATGGCGGACTATTTCGCCGCCAAGGTGCGGCTGTTCGACGAGGTCGTGGAGGACGGCGGCAGCGCCGTGATCTGGGCCGACGACGGATGGGCCGCCAAGGCGGCAGAGCGGGTGCGGACCAGGGGGTTACGCCTGCTCACGGTGGGCGAGCGGGGGGACTGGATCCGCCTGCTCGCCCGCTCCCCCAGCCAGTTGGGGCAGGCTCTTGAGATTGAACATGAAGGGACGGTGCGCAAGGTCAACCTGCCGCTGATCGGGGCCTATCAGGCGGCCAATGCGCTGGTTGCCGCCGGGCTGGTGATCGCCACCGGCGGCGATCCGGTTCGCACGTTCGAGGCGCTGGCGCGGTTGCAGCCCGTCCGGGGCCGGCTGGAACGCGCCGGTATCACTCGGGCCGGGGCGCCGGTCTATGTCGATTACGCGCATACGCCCGATGCGCTTGACGCGGCAATCGCGGCGCTGCGCCCGCATGTCGGGGCAGACGGCGGGCGGCTGATCGTGGTGTTCGGTGCGGGCGGCGACCGCGACACCGGCAAGCGGCCCGAGATGGGCAAGGTTGCGGCGGCGCAGGCCGACGTGGTGATCGTGACCGACGACAATCCGCGCGGCGAAGACGCAGCGGCGATCCGGGCGGCGGTACTGTCCGGTGCACCCAGCGCGCGCGAAGTGGCCGACCGGCGCGCTGCGATCGTCGCGGCGGTAGCCGGGGCGGGCAAGCACGATTTCGTGCTGATCGCCGGCAAGGGCCACGAACAGGGCCAGATCATCGGCCGGGGCGAGGCGATGCGGGTGCTGCCGTTTGATGACGTGACGGTGGCGCGCGAAGCCATTTCCGACCCCGCTGTTATCGGGCCATTATCTGGAGTGCATAGCAGATGAGCGTCGCCGCCCTGATCGAATGGCCCGAGGATGCGTTCGAGGACTATCCCCTCGCGCTGTGGACCGCCGCCGAAATCGCTGCCGCGACCGGCGGCAGCGTGAGCGGCGCGTTCGAGGTGGCCGGGGTCGAGATCGACAGCCGCGATGTGCGCGAGGGCGATCTGTTCTTCGCGCTGAAGGGCGAGACGACCGACGGGCACCGCTTTCTGGAGATGGCCTTCAGCAAAGGCGCGGGCGCGGCGGTGGTGGACCGGCCGGTGCCGTACCCGCATGTGCTGGTGGCGGATACCACCCGTGCGCTCGAGTTGTTGGCAACCGCCGCGCGGGAGCGGGTGGCCGACACGACCACGGTGCTGGGCGTGACCGGGTCGGTCGGCAAGACCGGCGTGAAAGAAGCGCTGTTCGCCGCGCTGGACCGGGCCAGCCATGGCCGCGCGCATCGCTCGGTCAAAAGCTACAACAACCATGTCGGCGTGCCGCTGAGCCTGGCGCGGATGGCAGCCGGCAGCCGGTACGGCGTGTTCGAGATGGGAATGAACCATGCGGGCGAGATTGCCGCGCTGACCGCGCAGGTGCGCCCGCATATCGCGCTGATCACCACCATCGCGCCTGCCCACATCGAGAACCTTGGCAGCGAGGAGGCGATTGCGGACGCCAAGGCAGAGATATTTGCCGGACTGGAGCCGGGCGGTGTCGCGGTGATCCCGGCGGACAGCGTGCATTATGCGCGGCTCAAGGCGGCGGCCGAGGCCGTGGGGGCGCAGGTGATCGGCTTCGGCCGCGCCGCCCACGCCGACGTGCGCCTGCTCGATGCAGTACCGGCGGCGGGCGGCGGCTCGCTGGTGACCGCCGATCTGGGCGACCGGCGGGTATGCTATACCGTGGCCGCGCCGGGCGATCACTGGGTGACCAATTCGCTGGCGGTGATGGCCGCCGTCCGCGCTGCCGGGGGCGATCTTGGCGCTGCCGGGCTGGCGCTGGCCGAACTGCAGGGCCTGAAGGGGCGCGGCGCGCGGCACGAGATCACGGCGGCGGATGGCGGCACGGCGTTGCTGATCGATGAAAGCTACAACGCCAACCCCGCTTCGATGGCGGCCACGCTGGCGCAACTGGGTGCGGGCCACGCTGCGCGCCGGATCGCCGTGCTGGGCGCGATGAAGGAACTGGGCGCGCATGGCCCGGCATTCCATGCCGCGCTGGCCGCGCCGATGGCAGCCGCCGGGGTGGATTACGCCATCCTGGTCGGCGACGAGATGACCGCCCTTGCTGACGAACTGGGGAAATCGGCGCGGCCCGCGCTTGGCAAAACGATCCCCTTCGCCCATTGCCGGACTGCCGCAGAGGCGCTGACTGCGTTGGCGGAACTTGGCGTGGCGCGCGGTGACGCGATTCTCGTCAAAGGGTCGAATTCGGTGGGGCTCGGCGCAGTGGTCGAGGCGCTCATCGCGAAGGAAGGTTAAGGTCCGCCGCCGATGCTCTACCTGATCGCAGAATGGCTGCATTTCCCCGGCGTCGCGAACCTGATCCGCTACCAGTCGTTTCGTGCGGGCGCGACGCTGATGACCGCGCTGGTCATCGGGGCTGCTGATCGGCCCGCGCTTCATCAACATGCTGCGCGTGCGGCAGGGCAAGGGCCAGCCGATCCGCGAGGACGGCCCGGCCAGCCACTTCGCCAAACGCGGCACGCCGACGATGGGCGGGCTGATGATCCTGATCTCGGTGGTCGTCTCGATGCTGCTGTGGATGGACCTGACCAACCCGTTCGTGTGGGCGTGCCTGGCCGTCACGGTCGGGTTCGGCGCGATCGGGTTCCTGGACGATTACGACAAGGTCACCAAATACAGCCACAAGGGCGTGTCGGCCCGGGTGCGGCTGGCGATGGAATTCGTGGTGGCGGGGATCGCCGCCTACATCATTGTCAGCCAGATCAGCACCAACCTGTACGTGCCGTTCGTGTCTGGCCGCTACATTCCGCTGGGGCCACTGTATTACGTGTTCGCCGCCGTGGTGATCGTGGGCGCGGGCAACGCGGTCAACCTGACCGACGGGCTGGACGGCCTGGCGATCATGCCCGTTATCATCGCGGCGGGCACTTTCGCGATCATCGCCTATCTGGCCGGCCGGATCGACTATGCGCATTACCTGGGCATTCCCCACGTGCCGCGCGCGGGCGAACTGGCGATCCTGTGCGCCGGGATCATGGGCGCGGGGCTGGCGTTCCTGTGGTTCAACGCGCCGCCGGCGGCGGTGTTCATGGGCGATACCGGCAGCCTTGCACTGGGCGGGGCGCTGGGCGCAATCGCGGTCGCCGCGCATCACGAGATCGTGCTGGCGATTGTCGGCGGGTTGTTCGTGATGGAGGCCGTCTCGGTCATGATCCAGGTGCTCGTCTATAAGCGCACCGGCAAACGGGTGTTCCTGATGGCGCCGATCCATCACCATTTCGAAAAGCTGGGCTGGGCAGAATCGACCGTGGTGATCCGGTTCTGGATCATCTCGATCATCCTTGCCATCATCGGCCTGTCGACGCTGAAACTGCGGTGAGCGGCGCGCCGTGATCACCTCCAGCGCCTTTTCCGGCAAACGGTATGCCGTTCTTGGGCTGGCCCGCACCGGGCTGGCTGCGGTGCGGGCGCTGCTGGCCAGCGGGGCGCAGGTGATGGCGTGGGACAGCCGCGAGGAGCCGCGCGCGACGCTGGCCGCCGAGCATGGCGCCAAGGTCGAACTGGCCGATCCGGTGATCGCCGACCTGACCGGTTATGACGGGGTGGTGGTATCGCCGGGTGTCCCGCTCAACCGCCATCCGATGGTGGACGCCGCCGCGCGTTTCGGCGTGCCGGTGATCGGCGATATTGAACTGTTCGCGCTGGCCCGGCCCACTCTCCCCGCGCACCGCGTGG
>JANLUV010000181.1:0-6315 GCA_031363685.1 Alphaproteobacteria bacterium
GACAGCCACATCAAGCGGCTGAGGCGCAAGTTCCGCGCGGTCGACCCGGACTTCTCGGGCATCGAAACGCTGTACGGCGCGGGCTACAGTTTTGCCGAAAGCTGAGGAAATCACCGATCTGCGGCATGAAACGCGCCGTGAAGGCGGCGCGGACCGGCTGTTCTGGACGCGCCGCTTCTCGCTCACGGCGCGCATCCTGGCGGTAAACCTGATCGTGCTGGGGCTGATGGCGGCCAGCGTGTTCTACCTCGATTCGTACCGCAAGCAGCTGATCACCGAGCGGTTCAAGCTGGCCCGGTCCGAAGCCCTGATCATCGCCGATGCCTTGGCTGAAACGCCGCGCAGCGAGCGCAAGCCGCTACTGGCGCGGATCGGCACCGAACAGGTGCTGCGCCTGCGGCTGTTCGACGCCAAAGGCCGCCAGATCGCCGATTCGTTCCTGATTGCCGACACGCCGGCCTTTGCGTTCGCCGATCCGCGCGGCGAACCGTGGGAGCTGAAGGCAGCACGCGGGCTGGACCGGGCGATGGACCGGCTGGTCGGGGCGCCGACGGTTCCAGATTATGTCGAGCCCGCCGTGGCCACTGCCGCAGCCTGGCCCGAGATCCGCGAGGCGCAGCGGACCGGCGAGGCTGCCGTACGCCTGCGCGGCGCGCCCGATCGCACTCCGGTGATTACCGCAGCGGTCCCTTATGGCGCGCGCGGCGAGATTCTGCTGACCACGCGGAACGCCCGGGACATCACCGAAAAGGTCCGCGCGGCGCGCCAGACGCTGGCGATCATCATCGGCATCGCGCTGATCGTGTCGGTCCAGTTGTCGCTGTTCCTTGCGCGGACAATCGTCCAGCCGCTGCGCGTCCTGATGCGTGCCGCCGTGCGGGTCCGGCTCGGCCGCGACCGCGAAGTGGTGGTCCCGCGCCTGCCCGAGCGCGGCGACGAGATCGGCATGCTAGCGCGCGCCATTTCCGACATGAGTGCGGCGCTCCGGCAGCGGATCGACGCGGTCGAGAGTTTTGCCGCCGACGTGGCGCACGAGATCAAGAACCCCCTCGCCAGCTTGCGCAGTGCGATCGAATCGCTCGGCAAGGTCGATGACCCGGAACTGCGCCGCGAATTGACCCGGATCGCCGCTCACGACGTGCAGCGGATCGACCGGCTCGTCACCGAAATTGCGGACGCAAGCCGGATCGATGCCGAACTGACCCGGATCGCGTTCGAGCCGGTCGACCTGGTCGTGCTGACCGAGGCGATCGCCGGTGCACGCGCCGAGCGCGGGATCGACGGGGCCGCGCAGCTGGCGCTTCACCATGGCCGGGGCCGCTGCCTGGTGCTGGGCGATCCGGCGCGGCTGGAACGGGTGCTGGTCAACCTGCTCGACAATGCCGTGTCGTTCTCGCCGCCGGGCGGAACAATCGACCTCGCCACCAGCAGCCGCGACGGGCGGGTGTTCGTGACCGTGACTGACGAAGGCCCCGGCATCCCGCTCGAAGCGCGTGAAAAAGTGTTCGAGCGGTTCCATTCGGTTCGCCCGGACGGCGAGGATTTCGGCAGCCACAGCGGGCTGGGCCTGGCGATTGCCCGCACCATCGTTACCGCGCACGACGGCACGCTGACCGCTGGCGACCGGACCGACGGGCGGCCCGGCGCGCGGGTGGTGATCGAATTGCCCGAGGCCCCGGAATGACTGAATCATCCACCAAACTGCATCAGGCGACCGGCGTTGCCATCGGCGGGCGCGGCGTGCTGATCGAAGGCGCGCCCGGGAGCGGCAAGTCCAGCCTTGCGCTGGCGCTGATCGACCGGGGTGCGCAGCTGGTCGGCGATGACGGGGTGACGCTGACGGTTTGTGGGGGCCGGCTGCTGGCCGGTTCGCCGCCGCATACCGACGGGCTGATCGAAGTGCGCAACATCGGGCTGATCATCATGCCTGCCGCGCGCAATGTTGCGATCGCACTGGTGCTGCGGCTCGACTCCGCTGCGCCGCGCTTTGTCGAGGTGGCGGAACGGGCGCAACTTATGGGTCTGTCACTACCGATGATCCGGCTGTGGCCGGACAGCCCGGTCCTGCACCTGCGCGCCGAGGCGGCACTGGCACGATACGGGCTGGCCTAGGTGATACCGGCGCCGTCGTCCTTAGCGGAGTTTCAAAGTCGCCAAGTCCATAAGCTGCGGGAGTTAATGAGCGCCGGAGTTTACAAGCCCGGATGCGAGGCCCAAATCAGCCACGATGACCACCGATTCATCTCCCCCTCCCGCGCCGCCGCGCCAACGCGTGCTGCTGGTCACCGGCCTGCTTGGCGCGGGCAAGACCACGGTGCTGCGCGTGCTGGAAGATCTGGGCTGGGAAACGATCGACAATTTTCCGGTGCGGCTGCTTGAACAACTGGTCGGGTCCGATAACCAAGCCCCAGCCGACCGCCCTCCGGAACGGCGCCCCCCGCTTGCCATCGGCTTCGATTCGCGCACCCGCGGGTTCAACCCCCACCAAGTGATAGAGCGCGTGAAAACGCTGTCACAACGCACCGATCTTGAAGTGACCACGCTATTCCTCGATTGCTCGGGGCTGGAACTGGAGCGGCGCTACAACGAAACCCGCCGCCGGCATCCGCTGGCGGCCGACATGCCCGCCTCGTGCGGGATCGCGGCCGAACGCGAACTGCTGGAGCCGCTACGCCGCTGGGCCGACATGGTGATCGTCACCACCGAGTTTTCCTCGAACCAGCTGCAACAGGCGATCCGGGAACGCTTTGCGCCACTATCGGACCAGAAACTTACGGTCACCATTTCCAGTTTCGGCTTTTCGCGCGGAATGCCGCCGGTCGCGGACCTGGTGTTCGACATGCGCTTTCTCGATAACCCGCACTGGGACGCGGCGCTGCGCCCGCAGACCGGGCAGGACGCGGCGGTGGGCGAATATATCCGCCGCGACCCGGCCTTTGCCGAGGCGTTCGAGCGCATGCGCGACCTGCTGCTGCTGCTCCTTCCGCGCTACGAAGCGCAGGGTAAGGCCTACGTGCATATCGCCTTTGGGTGTACCGGGGGGAGACACCGTTCGGTGTTCACCGCCGAACAGATGGCCGAAGCCTTGCGCGCCTCGGGATTTTCCCCCACGTTGCTGCACCGCAACCTGGGCTCACGCGCGGCCGACTTCGTCGAAGGGGGGCAGACTCCGTGATGGAGGCCGTCGTGAATCCAGGACAATCCCGGCACCGTCAGGCCCTCTCCGCGAGGCGTTGGCGGATCGCGACCGGGAAGCTGTTTCGGAGCGCAAGACTTTCATGATCGGGCTGATCCTCGTGACTCACGGCAGGCTAGGCGAGGAATTCGTCCACGCGATGCAACACGTCGTGGGGCGGCAGGAAGCAATCGCCACGGTCTGCATCGGCCCGAATGACGACATGGAACGGCGGCGCAAGGAAATCGCCGACGCCATCCGGGCGGTCGATTCGGGCGAAGGCGCGATCATCCTGACCGACCTGTTCGGCGGCACCCCGTCGAACCTGGCGATCTCGCTGATGCAGGCAGGCAAGGTCGAGGTGATCGCCGGGATCAACCTGCCGATGCTGATTCGCCTGGCGGGTGCCCGCAAGACCATGAACGTCGTCGCCGCAGCCGTGGCCGCGCGCGACGCCGGACGCAATTACATAACCATAGCGTCCGAATTCCTGGGGCAGGATAGCTGAAAGGGAGGGCCGCGAAACGGTGCCGAGCGAGATAGTCGAAATCGTCAACCAGCGCGGACTGCACGCCCGCGCGAGCGCCAAGTTCGTCAATGCCGTAGCCAAGCTGCCCGACGGATTTGACGTCATGGTCACCAAGGACGGGAACGAGGCCAACGGCGGCTCGATCCTCGGCCTGATGATGCTTGGTGCGGCCAAGGGCGATTCGATCGAGATTTCGGTCGCCGGCGACGGATCGGACCATGTGCTGCTCAAGCTGGTCGGGCTGGTCAAAGACGGGTTCGGCGAAGACTGACCCTTCGACAAGCCGCGCCTGAGGGCATAAGACCCGCAAGCTGCCGACGGCAGCAGGCGACATGCCAATTTCTCGACCGGGTTTCACCATGCGCCACACGATCACCGGCTTTTCCAACCCGACCGTCAAGTTCCTCCGCAGCCTGCGCGACAAGAAACATCGCAAGCGCGAACAGCGCTTCCTGGCCGAGGGCCTGCGCCTGCTGACCGACGCGCGCGAAAGCGGGCGGCTGCCGGAAATGCTGGTGATGGCGCGCGGCCGCGACGAACATCCGCTGCTGGCCGCGCTTGAAGCCGACGTCGTGGCGGCCGGGGGGACAGTGATCGAAACGGCGGAGGAAATCCTCGCCAAGATTACCGGCAAGGACAATCCCCAGGCGGTGGCCGGGGTGTTTGCCGAGTTCGATACCAGTCTGGCCGCGCTGGATCGCGGATCTGCGAAAATCTGGCTGGTGGCGCTGGCGCTGCGCGATCCGGGCAACCTGGGCACGATGCTGCGCACCGGCGACGCGGTGGGCGCGGGCGGTCTGATCCTGCTTGACGATTGCGCCGATCCGTTCTCGGTCGAGGCGGTGCGCGCCAGCATGGGCGCGATCTTCACCCAGCGGATCGCGCAGGCCCGGTGGGAGGATTTCATCGGCTGGCTGCGCGGCGGGGACGGCCAGTTGATCGCCGCCAGCTTGCGCGATGCGCAAGACTACCGGACGGCGCCTTATGCGGCGCCGTGCTTTGTGATGGTCGGCAACGAATCGCGCGGGTTGCCGGAAGAATACGAGGACGCCTGCGACCTGCGCGTGACCATGCCGATGAAGGGCCGCGCCGACAGCCTCAACGCGGCGGTAGCGGCGGCCGTGCTGGCCTATGAAGTGCTGGCGCAAATCGGCGACTGAGGGCGCCGTTAAATCCTAAGCCACCAGCCGCAAGTGCCCTGCCCCGCGTTTGGCCGACAGCGAAACCCCGGTGACTCCTTCGATCGCCGCGACCTGTTCGGCGAGTTCGCCATCGAGGCAAAAATCGCGCCCCAGCCGGACGAGCGGATCGCCCGCCGTGCCGGTGTGCAGCCGCGCCAGCACTTCGCCCTTGCCCGGCGCGCCGGGCGTCAGCATCAGCGCCAGTTCGGACAGCGCCTCCACCCGGTCAACCTCCAGCCGCAGCTCCATCCGCGCCGCCTCGCGCACTTCGGTGAGCGGACGTCCGCCGCGGATGGTGACGCGCGGCGGCTCTTCCGGGCCGGGGCTGTCGAGCTCGACGTTGAGCAGGACGCAGGTGCCGTCCTTCGCCCAGGCGACGAAGCTGTCGACCAGCGATTCTTCAAAGCAACTGGCAGAAAACTGCCCGGACGAATCCGAGAATTCGGCGATGACGAAGTCCTTGCCACGCTTGGTCTTGCGCTTCTGGACGCCTTCGACCATCGCCGCCATCACCGCCATCTGGCGCCCGCCGGCTGACCCGCTCGCCATCAGGCTGCCATAAGTCCGCGCCCCATTGGCGCTGGCGATGGCGCGCCATTGTTCAACCGGGTGGGCGGCGAAATAGAACCCGAAGTTCTCGCGCTCCTTGGCCATCTGCTCGGCCCGGCTCCACGGCGCCGTTTCGGTCAGCCGCGTCACGTGATGGGCGTGATCATCCCCGCCGAACAGGCCTCCCTGCCCACTGTTGCGGCTGCGCTCGGCCTCGTCGGCTACGGCGAGCAGCATATCGGCGTTGGCGAATACCTTGGCGCGGTTCAGCTCAAGTTCGTCAAACGCGCCGGAACTGGCCAGGCCTTCGAGCGCGCGCCGGTTCATCGAGCCATAGGGCGCCCGGCGGAACAGGTCTTCCAGATCGGTGAAGCGGCCATTCGCCTCGCGCTCGGCCATGATCGCGTCCATCGCCTTTTCGCCGACGTTGCGGATGCCGGCCAGCGCATAGCGCACGGCGTAGCCTTCCTCGGTCTGTTCGACGGTGAATTCCGCCTCGGACCGGTTCATGTCCGGCCCGGCAACTTCCACGCCGTTGCGGCGCATGTCATCGACGAAAACCGCCAGTTTTTCCGACTGGTGCATGTCGAAGCACATCGAGGCAGCGTAGAATTCGTGCGGATAATGCGCCTTCAGCCACGCGGTCTGGTAAGCCAGCAACGCATAGGCGGCGGCGTGAGACTTGTTGAAGCCATAGCCGGCGAACTTGTCGATCAAGTCGAACAGTTCGTTGGCTTTGGGGGATTCGATTCCGGATTCGCTTTGGCAGCCGGCGATGAACCGCGTGCGCTGCGCGTCCATCTCCTTCTGATCCTTCTTGCCCATCGCGCGGCGCAGCAAGTCGGCATCGCCCAGCGAATAGCCCGCCAGGATCTGCGCGG
>JANLUV010000206.1:0-2479 GCA_031363685.1 Alphaproteobacteria bacterium
CGCCGGCCCCGGTGACAATCGCGACGCGATCCTTGAACGAAATAGTCATGGGAAAATCTCCGCTGAAAATGATGGATCCCCGGGTCGATCTTTGGGGGAAGCGCGGCGCGGCATGGCATGGCCTTGCGGGGCTGGCAATACGGGGCTGCGGGCGGGCCGGTTCCCTAGCGTCAGTGTCCGGCTTGCAAGCCGGCGCGGTACGGGCACGGGGGGCGAATCGCGGGGCAGCCAGTCGTCGTTGTCCGCCGCATCCTCAAGCCTCAGGCGCGATCTGGCCCGGCGGCTATTCGCCAACCTCGTCACCAGCTTCATCATGCCCAGCTTGGCGGCTGATCGCGGCGAGCCTGGCCAGAACCTCACTCCGGATATCTTCGATATCGGGCTCGGCCTGTTGCCGGTCCCACGCCCATTGCGCGCGCAGCTGCTCATAGACCGGATGCCCCGGCCGAAGCGCCGCAAAGTCCCCGTCCTGCGCGGTCCACCGCGCCGAGCGGCGCTGGCTGAGGACGAAGCGGATGTGCCCGAAATTGTGCTTGCGATAGGTCCCGAGCAGCTTCCCCGCCGAAACGATCGGAAGCTCCTCGCCGGCAATCGCCAGTTCGATTGCGCAGTCCTCCAGCCGGGCGATCCCCCGGTCAAGCGCCGCCTCCCACGCCGCCGCAAAGCCCTCGGTGCCCGGCTGGTGGCGCAAGCGGTACAAGGCCTCAAGGCTCGCCCCGATCGCGCGCGCCGCCTGCGTCACGATCCCGGTCGCCGCGAGCGTGGCAATAAATTCGCGCTGCCGCGCCGGCGTGATCGAATTGCGCCGCGGCGCGCGGTGAACATAGGGCGCAAAGCCCAGCAGCGGATCGTCCGGCTCGGGCGGCAAGTCGATAAACGCAACCGCAGAAGGGCGGCGCGACGGGCGGGCCGAGGCGCTGTTCAGCGCGGAGGCCCGGTCCGTATGTCCTGAGTCCAGAGCTTGTCGAAGGATCGAAGGAACGGATTTGCTGCGGGGAGGGGATGGCATACAGGGTGCGCCTCGGCGAGGGTGTTGGATTTCCCCCTGGAGGGATGCCGTAGCGCGGGGCTGGGGGTGTAGGAAAATGGTTTTATCAGATTACCTTGGCTGCCGGGATAAGCGGGGCATCGCAGATCCGCTTGAGTAGCCCCGCTTGCTGCGGCTCAAGCTCAACCAACAGTGTCAGCACATTCAATACATTTATCAGCTCGCTGGTATACTCTGGCAGCCAGTGATCGGGCTGGATTTCACCCAGCGGGGAAGGCGCGCGGCGATCGCCGATCTGGGGTCGCTCACGGTTCTTTTTGCGATAGCTGAACCACTGCCGCAGCACCTGCTTGCCCGAGACTTCGTAGGCCCAGACCGCTGGCGGGACATTGTCGATAAACCCGGTGCCGACAAGCAGGCGCTGCTTGGCGGCATCGTAGTCAATTGAGTCGGGGAAGCCCTCCGGCGTTGCCGGGATTGCACCCTCTTTGGGTATGATCGGTTGATCTTTGGCGAGGCGCGGCGGCGCGGTTGGACGGCCATCGGTAAAGCGTTCGCCAAAGCTATGCAGCCAGATGATCGTGCGACCCACCTTGGCGGCTTCGGCAAACAATGCGGCGTCGGCGGTCAGCGGCACGCGGAGGCCGGGGCGGATCAGGTCCTTGGCGAAAGTGGCGGTATAGGCCGGGTTCGCAAGCAACGCGGCGACATAGGCAAAGACATCGATCGGATCGATCGGCGCGCCAAACGCCTTGGCAAAGGCAGCAACGACAACGGGCGAGACATTGGCCTCAGTCGCAGCAGCGTCTTTCCAGAGCGCGAAGACGCGACCACTTGCAGAACCTTTGTAGTGGTCGTGATCCGGTAACAATGCAGTCATTGTAATTGCTGGGCCACCACGAGGACTACTGCGTGAAAGTGCGGTCAAATAAACTTGGCTGTCGTTGAAAATATCCCACAGAGTCGGACTTGGCTGATTAATTAGGCGGTTATCCGGAATTATCCATTGCCGATCAAATGAACGAAAACCATAACGAATGGGCTTTTGAATCTCGACTGCATCCTTTTCAGCTTGCGTTGCAAGCGCTTGAGATGCGTTGAGAATGGCTGCATGAACCGATCCAAGGGAGCCATGAAATGGTCCAAGACCAGATACTGCCTTGGCAATATGTTTGTCGCCTGGATGCCCGTTCCTCAGATGTGGGTGGAATTTGCGGGCTCGCTGTTCTGGATTGGGTTCGGACACCAAACTTTGCCAACGGTCCGTCAAAGACTGCTCGTCAGGAGCCACGACCCATGTGCGTCCGGCCATTGATCCCAATCCAGTATCTCCGAGAACGTCCTCCAACGCTGCGAAGCCTGCCCAAAGCGCTGCATATTCTGGCAAAAATGGTGCACGAGAGTCGCTAGGGCAATCAATCCAACCGGGGCCGCTCAGCGAAACAATCTCAAGCTCATCAAACTTGGACTTGCGCCGACCCATCTTCAATG
>JANLUV010000252.1:0-3633 GCA_031363685.1 Alphaproteobacteria bacterium
TCGCCCCGGCGTATTCGCCGTCGACCAGCACGATCCGCTTATCGCCCTTGGCAACGTCGGGAAGGAAGGGCTGGACCATGAACGGTTCGATCCAGGCACTATGGAACATCTCGATCAGTGCGCCGAGGTTGCTGCCGTCGGCGGGCACGCGGAACACCGCCTTGCCGCCGTTGCCGTGCAGCGGCTTGATCACCAGATCGCCGCCGAACCCCTTGGCGATCATCCGGGCCTGAAATTCGCGGACATCCTCGATCCGGCGGGCGACCAGCGTGGGGGGCATGAACCGGGCGAAATCCAGCACCATGACCTTTTCAGGCGCGTTGCGCACCGACGCGGGATCGTTGATCACCAGCGTCTGCCCGGCCAGCCGTTCAAGGATGTGGGTGCCCGTAATGTAGCCGAGATCGAACGGCGGATCCTGCCGCATCAGCACGACATCAATGTCCTGCGCCAGATCGAGCTTGCGGTATTCGCCGCGCTGAAAGTGATCGCCCTTGACCCGCTGGACGGTGACGGGAGCGGCCCAGGCGGTGATGTTCCCCATATCATAGGCCAGGGTTTGCACATCGTAATGCCACAGTTCGTGCCCGCGTGCCTGCGCGACAAGCATCAGGAGGAAGCTGGAATCGCCGACGATGTTGATCGTTTCCAGCGGGTCCATCTGAACCGCGACGCGAAGGGTCATGAAAGCTCCTAGGGAATGCCTGCTAGGCGCGCCTTAATGGGATTTTCGTCCGGCTGCGACAGATATCGTCCCGCCGGCTTGGCCCGGCATATCAGAACAGGACGGACCTCCATGACGAAGCGTTTTCTGCCGCTCGCGGCTGCTTGTATCGCGCTTGGCGCGGCCACCGTTGCCATTGCCAATCCCCCGGCGCCTAAGCCCGACACGCATTGCAACGACAAGGGCGATCATCCCGGCACCCACAACACCGATTGCGAACATCACGAAGGCGGCAAGGGCCACTGAGGCCAGTTGCCAGCCAGCTTACTTATGGTTGCCAGGCGTTGGTCAGATGAACCGGCCAGCGGCCTGGCGCCATGAGTATGACGTCCACCCGCATGTCATCTCCGCTGCGGGCATAGCGCGGGGCCAGCGCCGCTGCTGCCGCCGCGACCCGGCGCAGCCGCCGGTCATCGATCGCCAGCGCCAGTTCGGCGGCGGATTTGCGCCACTTCACCTCGACGAACGCAACCGTGCGGCCGCGCCGGACGATCAGGTCGATTTCGCCGCGCGACGTTTTTGCCCGGCGAGCGAGCACCTGCCAGCCCTTGAGTCGCAGATACCACGCGGCCAGCGTTTCGCCGCGCCGCCCGCGTTGCTCCGCCGCGCGCCTGATGACAGGGGGCCGGGTCACTTCAACTCCATCGCCCGGGCGTAAAGGGCCTTGCGGTCCAGTCCGGTTGCCTTGGCCACTTGCGCCGCCGCGTGCGAGGGCTTGGCCGTTTCCAGCGCGGCGCGCAGCAGTGCATCGACGTCCAGTTCGGAGGGCGCGGCCGGTTCGCCGGGCGGGCCGACCAGAAGGACGATTTCGCCCTTGGGCGGATGCGCGGCGTAATGGGCGATGAGTTCCGCCGGGGTGCCGGTGCGGCATTCCTCGAATTTCTTGGTCAGTTCCCGCGCAATGGCAACTTCGCGGCCCGGCAGAACTGCGTCAATCGCGGCAAGGCTGTCATCCAGACGCGGAGCGGTTTCGTAGAACACCAGCGTGGCGCGCACGGCAGCCAGTTCTGTCAGCACGTCGCGGCGGGCCTTGTCCTTGGCGGGAAGAAATCCGGCAAACAGGAAGCGGTCGCTCGGCAGCCCGGCCAGCGTCAGTGCGACGATCGCCGCGCTTGGCCCCGGCAGGCTGGTCAGCGCGATGCCGCGTTCACGCGCGGCGCGGACCAACTGGTAGCCCGGATCGGAAATCAGCGGCGTGCCCGCATCGCTGACCAGCGCGACCGCCTGTTCGGCCGCCAGCGCGAGGACATAATCACGGGTTTCCTCGCTGGCGTGATCGTCATAGCGGATCAACCGCTGCTTAACGCCAAGATGGTGCATCAGCTTACCCGTCATGCGGGTATCCTCGCAGGCTATCGCAGCCACAGAACGGAGTACCTCCGCTGCGCGTTGCGTGATATCGCCCAGATTGCCAATCGGCGTGGCGACAATATAGAGCCCGGGTTCAAGCGGCGTTACCATAGCACGCGCTCATGGACTACGTGGAGAGGGAGCGGCAAGCGATGTTGCGTAATTCAGTCAACCGGCGCCGGTTCATCGCGCTCGGCACCATATCGCTGCTTGCGGGGTGCCAGGTGATCCCCAAGGCCGCGCCGGTGGCCCCGCCGCCGCCGCCGGAACAGCCGAACGCCAATGTGCTGCCCACCGACCAGATGCGCCACCGGGTGGCGCTGCTGGTGCCGCTGTCGGGCCCGAACGCCGCAGTCGGGCAGAGCCTGGCCAATGCGACGACGATGGCGCTGCTCGATACCAATGCTGCGAACTTGCGGATCACGACGTATGACACCTCGGCTGGCCCTTCGGCTGCGGCGACGCGGGCCATCGCCGACGGCAACAAGCTGATCCTGGGCCCGCTGATGGGTGACGATGTGGCCAGCGTGGCGGCCGTGGCCCGTCCGGCGCGGGTGCCGATCATCTCGTTTTCCAACGACATCACCGTCGCTTCGCCCGGCACCTTCGTGATGGGCAGTGTGCCCGGTCAGGCGATCGGCCGGACGGTGCGCTATGCCCGGGCGCATGGCGTGGGCCGCTTTGCCGCGCTGATCCCCGACGGAGTGTATGGCGTACGCGCCGCTGCCGCGTTCCGCGCGGCCGTAAGCGAGAATGGCGGGCAGATCGCGGGCGTGGAAAGCTATGCGCGGGGCAATACGTCGGTGCTCAGCGCAGCACGGCGGCTGAAAACGGCGGGCGGGTTCGACGCGGTGCTGATCGCCGATAGCGGGCGGATCGCCACGCTGGTCGCGCCGACGCTGAAGGCTGGTAAGGTCGGGCCGCGTCTGCTTGGCACCGAATTGTGGAGCGGCGATGCGACGGTGGCGGGCAGTGCGGCGCTGTCCGGGGCGTGGTTCTCCGCCGTGGCGGACACCCGGTTTCGCCAGTTTGCCGAGAGCTACAAGACCCGGTTCGGCGCCCAGCCGTTCCGGATCGCCACCCTGGGTTACGACGCAGTGCTGCTGACCTTGCGCGTCGCGCGCGAATGGAAGCCCGGTTCGGCATTCCCACCGGCGCGGCTGGGGGATAGCGGCGGGTTTCTTGGGCTGGACGGGCCATTCCGGTTCGGCGAGAACGGCGTGGTCCAGCGCTCGTTCGAAGGGGTCGAAGTGCGGCCGGGGGGGGTGACGGTGGTCAGCCCGGCACCCCCCCGGTTCCAGGATTGAGGGGGCGGTTCCAGGATTGATGCGCCAACCCTGACGATAACCCCGGTTGCCCGGCTTGCGCGCGGATTCCGGCGGTTCCATAATCGCGCGTGATGGCTGATGACCTGTTCGACAAGCTGCCTGCGGGCGGCACCGAGGCGTATGACGGTTCCGCGATCGAGGTGCTGGAGGGGCTTGAGCCCGTCCGGCGGCGGCCCGGCATGTATATCGGCGGGATCGATGAGCGCGCGCTCCACCACCTCGCCGCCGAAG
>JANLUV010000300.1:0-5331 GCA_031363685.1 Alphaproteobacteria bacterium
GGGCAACGATGCGTTCTTTGTCGATGGTCCGGGTGCCTTCTCGGTCGATGGCGGCGCGGGGACCGACCAGTTGATCCGGGACGATACCGCCGTGATCGGCCTGCCTTATGCCGCCTCGTTCGATGCCGGCGGCCCGGGATCGTTCACCGGCCAGATCGGGCAACACACCTTCACGTCGATCGAACAGATCAACGTCGCGCTGTCGGAGGATGACAATTACGCCTTCGTCGATACCGCGCCGCTGGCGGGCGGGGCCACGATCAACCTTGACGGCGGCGGCGGGACGGACACGCTGGCAGTCGATTTCGCCACGTACTCCGGCATCACGTTCACGGTTGACGCCGTGGGCAATATCGCCAGTCCGCGCGGCACTTTCCTCCATTTCGAGACGTTTGGCGTGGCCTTGGGCGCGGGGACCAACACCGTCGTCACTGCGGGCGGGGACGATACGGTCTATTCGCTGGGCGGGATCGACCTTTTCGATGCGGGCGCCGGGTTCGACACCTGGGGCGGGGACTATTCCGCCGCCACTGCCGCGCTTACCTTCACTTATGACGGCAATACCGCCGCCGCCGCGCTGTCGAACGGCACCGCCATCAGCAATGTCGAGGACGGCTACATCATCGGCGGCGCGGGCAACGATAGCTTCACCGTAACCGGGCCGAACGGCATGGCCGTGATCGGCGGCGGCGGGACCGATACGCTGGTCCACAGCGACGCCGGGGTTGCCGGCACGTATGCCGCCAGCTTCATCTTCGCCGCCGGGTCCAGCTTCTTCGGATCGCTCGCCGACTACCAGTTCGACCAGGTGGAAAACCTGCAGGTCATCCTCTCCGACGATGACAATACCGTGTTTCTCAACGCCGCGCCGCTCGCCACTGGCGCCACCGTCTCGCTTAACGGACGGGGCGGGCTGGATACGCTCTCGGTCGACTATTCGAGCTTCTCGGGGACCACGTTCACCGTCAACGGCGATGGCGGGATCACCTCCAATCGCGGCACTTTCGCCAATTTCGAACAGTTCAGCATCGGGCTTGGCGGCGGGACCAACACCGTGATCACCGGCATCGGGAAAGACGTGGTGGCGGCCGACTTCGGCGGGTCCAACTCGATCACGACCGGCGACGGCGACGATGAAGTGTTCGGCGGCACCGGCAATGATACCGTGATGGGCGGATCGGGCAGCGACAGCTTCCACGCCACCGGCCTGCGCGGCGATTTCCTCGTCACGCCCGATGGCGTGGGCGGCTATTTCATCACCGACACCAATCCTGCCGATGGCGACCAGGGGATCGACCGGCTGACCAATGTCGAATGGATCGCCTTTACCGACCAGACTGCGGCCCTGCCCGCCTATGGCACCGGCGCACTCCTGACCGGAACTGCTGCCGCCGATGTACTGACCGGCACCCCGTTTGCCGATCGGCTGTATGGCCTCGCGGGGAACGATCGCCTGGTCGGCAACGATGGCATTGACCTGTTCAATGGCGGCCTCGGCAACGACACGATCACCGGCGGCTCGGGGCTCGATACGGTGATTTACGACGATGCGCCGGCGTTGGTCAAAGTCAGCCTGGCCGTGATCGGCGTTCCCCAGACGACCGGCGGGGCCGGAACCGATACCTTCACCGACGGCATCGAGGGCCTGACCGGGTCGGCCTTTGCCGACACGCTGACCGGCAATGCGCTGGGCAACATCCTCACCGGGCTGGCGGGGGATGACCGGCTCGACGGCGGCTCCGGCGCGGATACGCTCGTCGGCGGACTGGGCAATGACAGCTATACGGTCGATAATCCGGCCGATCAGGTCAGCGAAAATTCCGGCGAGGGGACCGACACGGTCAACGCAGCGGCCAGTTTCACCCTTTCGGCCAATGTCGAAAACCTGACCCTGACCGGCACCGCCGCGATCAATGGCACCGGCAACGACCTTGCCAACATCATGACCGGCAACGGTGCGGCAAATACGTTGTCTGGCCGTTCGGGGCGCGATGTGCTGTCTGGCGGGACGGGGGACGACTTGCTGATCGGCGGCGCCAGCGGGGATACGCTCACCGGCGGCAGCGGCGCTGATGCATTCCACTTCGATCTGCTGGAAACCACCGCCAACCGTGACACGATCCGTGATTTCAACCACAGCGTCGACCATATCGAACTGGTCCGTTCGGCGTTCGCCGGTCTTGCCGCCGATCCGGCCGGGGTGCTTCGCGCCGCCGAATTCGCGCTCGGCGCCGCCGCCACCACCGCCAGCCAGCGCCTGATCTATGATCAGGCCACCGGCAACTTGTGGTACGATGCCGACGGGTCCGGCGCCTCTGCCGCCATCCACCTCGCGCTGCTTTCTACCCGGCCGCTGCTGGGCGCCGAGGACATCCTGCTGATCTGACATGCCCTACGAACGGCCAGAGCATCTTCGCATCGTCACGCAATTGTCGTTATAATGTAATTTAACTGTAACTATTCGCCCCCGAACCACATCAAGGACCCTGCCGGCGCATACCCCTTCTCCGCAAGCTTCTTCCGCTCGTCACCGCGCTGGCCTGCATGACTACCCCGCAAGCGGCGCATGCCAACGGCGGCAAGACCACTCTGGTGCTGACTCACGAAAGCTTCGTCAACCTGAACAAGTCGCCATTCCAGACAGTCGGCGGGGAAGACCGGATGCGCAACTTCATCGGGATCAACCCGCCGCTGGTGCAGCACGTCACCGTGGAGGCCGGTTACCTTGAACCGCACGGCTTCGTGCCGAACGCGCCGCCGACACCGACGATCACGTCGTCTCGGTGGCCTTACCGCATCGTTTCGAGCGGATTTTGTCCGCCCCGGCCGCTCACCTCTAGTCGTTTTCCCGCAGTAGATAATCTCCGGTCGCGGCATAGTGGACCATGTCGGCGATGCTCGTCGCATGGTCCCCGATGCGTTCGATATTGCGGGCCACGAACAGCAGTTCGGCCGACGCGCTGATCGTTTGCGGATTTTCGCGCATCAGATCGACCAGTTGGCGCAGCAAGCTGTCGTAAAAGGCGTCGACTTCATCATCGCGGCGAACCACGTCGGCGGCCAGTGTCGGATCCCGGGCCGCGTGGGCCGTCATCACATCGTGGACCATCGCCGCTGCGGCGTCGCCCATGCCCGGCAGCAGCGCGAGCGCAGCGATATTCTTGCGGTCGGTAATCCGGCCGGAACTTCGGGCGATATTCTTGGCGTAGTCACCGATCCGCTCGAGCATGTCGGAAATCTTGAGCGCGGCGATCACCTCGCGCAGGTCGCCGGCCATCGGCGCGCGCAGGGCGATGATGCGGATCGCCAGCTTGTCGATCTCGGTTTCGAGCGCATCGATCTGCTTGTCGCGCGCGATCACCATCGCGGCCAGATCGTCGCGCCCGCCGACCAGCGCGATCATCGCCTCGCGCAGGGCCGCTTCGGCCAGCCCGCCCAGTTCCGCCACCAGCCCGCGCAACCGGGTGATGTCGTCATCGAACGCCTTGACCGTGTGCCCCTGATTCATTCCGTTCCCTTCTGGCCCGCAGCAGCGGAACACTTCGGCGCCGTAGCGTCAAGTCGGGAAATCCCCCCGCCGCCGCTTTCGCGCCCGGCTGAGGACCGGCCGTCGCGGAAGATTGCTCCGTGGTGCGGGGCCGGTGCTGCCAGCACTTGTTAATGACAATATTATTACTTTTATGTGTCATAAACAATCGCGCCCGCAACCGCGCGGAAAACCTGTCCACAGGCTTCACCGACCGCGCCTGTCGTCAGTCGGAAGCCGTCAAAGCCAGCTTTGCGCGCGATACCACGCGGCGGTGGCCTTCAGCCCCTCGCGCGTTTCGATCCGGGATTGCCACAGTTGCCCCGGCACGCGGGCCCGCTCGCTCACCACCCAGTCGGGATGGCACATGTAGCCGACCCGGTCAGGGGTCAGCTTGGCCTTGTCCTTGCGCAGCCGCCCGTCGAGCCACGCCACCCGCTCCAGCATCCGTTGCGGCAGGTGCAGTACCCACGGGCGCTTGCCCATCGCCCAGCCGATCGCGCGGGCCAGTTCATAATGGCTCCACCCGGCGGGGCGGCCGTCATCCGGCTCGAACGTTTTGTGGCTCACCGTCCGCCTGGCCGGGACCAGCACCAGCAGCAGCGCGGCCAGATCATCGACATGGATCAGCGAGGCGCGGCCCTCCTTTGGCGGCACCGGCAGCACACCCCACCGCGCGATGCGGAACAGTTCGAACAGCTCGCGGTCGCGCGGGCCATAGATCGCGGGCGGGCGGACGATGGTCCAGTCCAGCCCGCTGGCCATGACCAGCTTTTCCGCCTTCGCCTTCGACGCGCCATAGTCCGACAGCTGCGGTTCGCGCGCCGACAGCGAGGATACGCAGACCAGCCGGGGCACGCCGGCTTTCTTCGCCGCCTCGATCACCGCCAGCGTGCCGGCGACGTTACCTGCCTCGAACCCGGCGGGATCGGGCGCGTTGACCACACCGGCGACGTGGATCACCGCTTCGGCGCCCTTGACCAGCCGGCCCAGCGCCCGCTTGTCGGCCAGATCGCCCTTGATCCACTTCACGCCCGCGCGCGGCGGCTGCTCCTTGCGGGCCAGCGCCTGAACCGCGAACCCGGCGGCAAGCGCCTGTTCCAGCAGCGCCTGCCCGACAAAGCCGGTGGCGCCGGTAATCGCCAGAAGTGTCATTGGGCCAGTTTCACAGCAACACGAGCTGGTCGCGGTGGACGATCGCCGAACGCGGTGCATAACCGAGCAGGTCGGCCTGTTCGTTCGAATGGCGGCCGATCAGCCGCGCGCATTCGGCGGCATCGTATTCGGACAGGCCATGGGCCAGCGTGGTCCCAGCGGTGGTGCAAATCGACACCGCATCGCCGCGGCCGAAGGCGCCCTCCACGGCGGTGACCCCCTTGGCCAGCAGGCTCGCCCCGCCAAGCAGCGCCGTTGCCGCGCCGGCATCGACCACCAGCGTGCCTTTGAGCCGCAAGCGCCCGCCCAGCCACGCCTGGCGCGCCCGGGTTTTCCGGCCCACCCGTTCACGGGGCAGGAACAGCGTGCCGACGCCCTGTTCGATCACCCGCGCGATCGGCGCGTCCTTGGTGCCGTTGCCGATCACCAGCGCAATTCCGGCGCGTTCGGCAATCTCGGCGGCCTGCAGCTTCGATGTCATTCCGCCCGTACCGAGGCCGGACGCGGAACCGCCGTCGGCCATTGCGTGGATCGCGTCGGTTACCCCGCGGACCATCGGCAGCAGCCGCGCCGCCGGATCGGCCGGGTTCCGGTCGTACAGCCCGTCCACGTCGGACAGCAGCAGCACCGCGCTCGCCTGGGCGGCCTGC
>JANLUV010000306.1:0-4515 GCA_031363685.1 Alphaproteobacteria bacterium
GATCGAGCGCATTCTGGGTGAAGCGAACCTGCCGGTGCAGGTGTCGGTCGTGTCCAACCCCGAATTCCTGCGCGAAGGCGCCGCGATCGGCGATTTCAAGCGGCCCGACCGGATCGTGATCGGCGCCGAGGACGATTTCGGCCGCCAGATCATGCAGGACGTCTATCGCCCGCTGTTCCTCAACCACTCGCCGATCCTGTTCGTCAGCCGGCGCAGTTCGGAGATGATCAAGTACGCCGCGAACGCCTTCCTTGCGACCAAGATCACCTTCATCAACGAAATCGCCGACTTGTGCGAAAAGGTCGGCGGCAACGTGCAGGACGTGGCGCGCGGGATCGGGCTGGACAACCGGATCGGCTCGAAATTCCTCCACGCCGGGCCGGGCTATGGCGGGAGCTGCTTTCCCAAGGACACGCTGGCCTTGCTCAAGACCGCCGAAGACTATGACAGCCCGCTGCGGATCGTCGAGGCGGTGGCCAAGGCCAACGAGACCCGCAAGCGGGCGATGGGCCGCAAGGTGATCGAAGTGCTGGCCGCTGCGGGCGACGGGCAAGTGCGCGGCAAGAAGGTTACGCTGCTCGGCCTGACCTTCAAGCCCAACACTGACGACATGCGCGATGCGCCGTCGATCGCGATTGCCCAGACGCTGGTCGATGCCGGCATCCACGTCACCGCGTTCGACCCCGAGGGCATGGAAATCGCCCGGCCGCTGATGCCCGACGTCGAAATGGTCGGCGACGTCTATACTGCGGTGACCGGTGCCGACGCGATCGCGATTGTCACCGAATGGGACGCGTTCCGCGCACTCGACCTTGACCGGATCAAGCAACTGGCGGCGGCGCCGGTGCTGGTCGACTTGCGCAACGTCTACCGCCCCGACGAAATGCGCGCCAAGGGCTTCAACTACACCAGCATCGGGCGGCCATAGTTTGTCGGGTGCGGCAGGGGCCTTACGCCCCAGCCGCACGAGGTCACGCATCGCGTGACCGGTCCACGTAAAATAACGCCAGGGGGCCTGTAAGCCGGGTTCTGTCTTGCGGACGGTATCCCTGAAGAGAGACCGTATCCGCAAGGGCAGCCATTCCTCTAGGCGACGCATCGCTGCGGCGCTCAAGCGACCAACCCGGGCGATCCAGCGCGAAACACGCCTGCACAAAAGTGCGCGCCGCCCCTATTCGGTCTTGCTCCGGGTGGGGTTTGCCATGCCGGGACCGTTGCCGGCCCCGCGGTGCGCTCTTACCGCACCCTTTCACCCTTACCGGCCCGTCATCCTTGCGAATG
Organism: Alphaproteobacteria bacterium; assembly: GCA_031363685.1. GTDB lineage: Bacteria > Pseudomonadota > Alphaproteobacteria > Sphingomonadales > Sphingomonadaceae > Novosphingobium. The sequence continues at coordinate 1,282 of JANLUV010000306.1, forward strand.
GCGCGGGCCGGCGGTCTGCTCTCTGTGGCACTTTCCCTTGACCGGGGACCAAAATCCCCCGCCCGGCGGGCGTTACCCGCCACCCTTGTTTCGTGGAGCCCGGACTTTCCTCGGCGTTATTGCTAACGACGCGGCTGCCCGGCCCCCTGGCTGCCACTCATCTAGCACGTCCCATGTCGCGTTCCAACAACAGCGCGAACAACAGCGCGCCGCACTGGCCATCGATCTCGCCATCGATCCGTTTGGGGCGGAACCGGCGCTGGAACGCGCCGACGGCGGCGCGGCCATCGGCGATGTCATAGCCGAACCGTTCAAGCGCGAGGTAGAACGCGCCGGGGTTGTCATAGATCAGCCGCATCGACCGCTTGGGAACCGCCAGCGCCAGCCGGAGCTGCGCCAGCCGCGCCCACGGAAACAGTTCGCCGGGGTCCTGCTTGCGCGCAGGGGCGATGTCGGAATGGCCGACCACGTTGGCGCGGGGCACCTGATGGCGCTTCACGATATCCGCCAGCAGCGGCAGCAGCGCATCGATCTGGGCTGCGGGAAACGGGCGATAGCCGAATTCATGCCCCGGATTGACCAGTTCGATCCCGACGCTGGCCGAGTTGACGTCGGTTTCCCCGCGCCAGTACGAGCGGCCGGCGTGCCAGGCGCGGTTGCCCTCATCGACCAACTGGGTGACGGTGCCGTCCTCGTCGATCAGGTAGTGCGCCGAGACTTCGGCGGCGGGGTTGCACATCCGCTCCAGCGCGTCGGCGGCGGTACGCATACCGGTATAGTGGAGCACCACCATCGATACGGGCACCTTGCGCTCGTTCCAGTTGGGCGAGGCAACCTCGCGGTGGATGAGCCACTGCCGCAGCGACGACATGCGCGGGTTTACTCCTGGCTGGCGGGCAGAACCGCGCCCATGACCAGCGCGCCCTCGGTCAGCGCGAACTGGATGTTGCCGCCAAGGCCGGTGGCCAGCTGGCGGATCATCGTGGCCGGCGCGGTCTTGCTCGACAGATCGGCCGGATCAAGCGAACCGTCGAGCGCCTTGCCGACCAGCGGATCGAACGCGATGCGCGGGCCGGCGGCGCGGATCACGATCTCGGTCTCGGCCGGGCCATCTCCGTCGGCGCGCAGTTCGGCGCCGATATCCAGCGTGCCGCCGCGCACCAGCGCCTCGATCCCGATCAGGGCAAGGTTGAGCAGGGTCTTGATCGCGGGCTTGGGCAGCGCAGCGGCGGCCAGTGCCCACCGCGCCTCGATCCGGCCGTTCGCGCCAACCAGCGCATCGACCAGCGCGCGCGCTTCGCTCACGGGGACAAGATCGCCGAACCCGCCGGCCGCGCCGAACGCGAGGCGGAAGAACTTGAGCTTGTCCGCCGAGGCACGCGCGCTTTGTTCCAGCAGTTCGACGATCCGGCCGCGCATCTCGCCGTCCTGTTCGTCGGCCAGAAGTTCAAGGCCGTTGTTCAGCGCGCCAATGGGGCTAAGCAGGTCATGGCACAGGCGCGAACACAGCAGGCTGGCAAGATCGGGCGCGTTATTAGTCATTTATCGGAACACTCGGCTGAACATGGTTGGGACGTCTACACGGTATACGGCCGATTGCCCCGCCCCGGATCGCCCGGAGCAGCTCCCGCCCTGCACGCCCTGCCTTACCCTTCATGAATGCCGGAGGAAAGCGGTTCAAAGCCACTCTCGCCATCACGCCAGCAGGTAATGGCTCCGTTTGCGACGATTACCCATACCCGCCCATCACCGCTGGCGGCGGCGCGGTCGGTGGGCGAAGGCCCATCGCGTCCGTTCGGGTGCGAATGCCAGTAGCCCAGCAGCTGCGGCCCGCCCTCCCGCGCCGCCTTGTGCGCCGCGATCAGCGCGGCGGGATCGATCTCGAAGTGGGCGCAGGGATCGGGCGCGACATTGGCGGCGGGGCGCACTTCGGCCACGTGGCGGCCCGCGCCCAGCAGCAGCCCGCACGCCTCACGCGGGGCGGCGGCCGCCGCTTCGGCCAGCAGTGTGGCGATTGCGCCACTTGTCAGCGTGATCCCAGTCCCCATCTGCTCCAACATGGGGGATCACAAGACAATCGTACAGGGCGTGATCGCGGCGGGCGGCCAGCGGCTTGACAAGGCGCTGGCCGACGCCAGCGGGCTGTCGCGCGAACGGATCAAGGCGCTGCTGGCCGAAGGGCGTGTGACGCTGGCAGGTCAGCCGGCGCTGCAGCCAACGGCAAAGCCTGCCGCCGGCACTCCCTTTGCAATTACCGTTCCCGCCGCGACCCCCGCCACGGCGCAGGCGCAGGACATTCCGCTGCGCATCATCCACGAGGACGCCGACCTGATCGTGATCGACAAGCCCGCCGGGCTGGTCGTCCACCCGGCGGCCGGCAATCTGGATGGCACGCTGGTCAACGCGCTGCTGCACCATTGCCGGGGGCAACTTTCCGGCATCGGCGGGGTGGTTCGCCCGGGAATCGTGCACCGGATCGACAAGGACACCTCTGGCCTGCTGGTGGTGGCCAAGACCGACAAGGCGCACGAAGGGCTGGCGCGGCAATTTGCCGACCATTCGATCGAGCGGGCCTATCTGGCCGTCGTCTCCGGGCTGCCAAAGCCTCCATCTGGCACGGTCCGAGGCAACCTTGGCCGGTCAGACCATGACCGCAAGAAGATGGCGGTGCTGCACGATCTCAACAAGCGCGGCAAACACGCGGTTACGCATTACCGGCTGATCGAGGCGCTGGACGGCGCCTCGCTGGTCGAATGCCGGCTGGAAACCGGGAGAACCCACCAGGTCCGCGTTCACATGTCCTCAATCGGCAATCCGCTATTGGGCGATCCTGCTTATGGACGCACCCCGACGCGGTTTCGGCCGATTCTTAATGAGCTTCACTTCGCCCGCCAGGCGCTGCACGCCGCAGTGCTGGGTTTCATCCATCCGGTGACAGGGGCAGCGCTGCGTTTCGAAAGCACGCTGCCTGCCGATCTAGCGGGGCTGTTGGTCGAATTGGGGAGCAATAGCTCTACTACTGCGTTATAAGCCAAAGCCATGTGGCCTTCCGCCGCAGATGCCTGTTAAGGGTCTGGCATAGGTGGGCTGACCAAGAAAAGGACGAATGAAACCGATGTCCGAAGCCAAACGTAATCTGCCTTCCACTGGCGGCTCCACCCTGCCCAGCCTGTCCGGCGAGCAGGGGCTCAACCGCTATCTGGCTGAGATCAAGAAATTTCCGCTGCTGACGCC
>JANLUV010000322.1:0-2303 GCA_031363685.1 Alphaproteobacteria bacterium
TTTTTTAAATATTTTTTTGGAATCCGCAGGGATTTCGGATAGGTCCGCAGGGAATCCTGAACCGTGCCCGCCGAGGCATGGATTCGGGCATCCGGGTTTGAGAGGATTATATGTCGACTGCAGCCAAATTTGACTTTGACGTCATCATCATCGGTGCCGGTATCACCGGCATGTACACCTTGTGGAAGCTGCGCAAGCTGGGGCTTTCGGTCCGCGTGATCGAAAAGAACGGCGACGTTGGCGGCACCTGGAACATGAACCGCTATCCGGGCTGCAAGCTCGATTCCGAATCCTACACCTATGCCTATTCGTTCCTGCCCGAACTGCTGCAGAAGTGGAACTGGAGCCACGAATTCGCGTCGCAGCCCGAATTGATGGAATTCTTCAGCCGCGCCGCCGACCAGATGGACGTGCGCAAGGATGTCATGTTCAACACCCGTGTGACCAAGGCGGCGTTCGACGAGGCGGTAAACGGCTGGACGGTCGAACTCGACAATGCCGAGGCGTTGACTTCGCGTTGGGTGCTGACCGCCGTCGGCGCGCTGTCCAACCCGATCATGCCGGTCTTTCCGGGCATGGAGATGTTCCGCGGCGAAAGCTACCACAGCTATTACTGGCCGCACGAGCGCGGCGGGTTTGGCGGCAAGCAGGTCGATTTTACCGGCAAGCGGGTGGGCGTGATCGGCACCGGCTCGACCGGGGTCCAGATCATCACCGAAGTCGCGAAAACTGCCGAGCAACTCTACGTCTATCAGCGCCATCCGAACTGGTGCGCACCGCTTTGCAACAAGCCGATCGAGCCCGAGCGGATGGCCGACATCAAGGCCCGCTACAACGAGATCTTCGACATCTGCGAGAACACCAATTCGGGCTTCCAGCACGACTTCCTGTTCGAAACGGCGGCCGGCACCACGCCCGAAGAGCGCGAGGCGCTGTTCGAGGAACTCTACAACCAGTCGGGCTACGCGATCTGGGTCGGTCACTATGCCGACATGTTCACCGACCCGGCCGTCAACGGCTATATTACCGATTTCATCGCCAAGAAGATCCGCCAGCGGGTCAAGGATCCCAAGATCGCCGATAAACTGATCCCCAAGGATCACGGTTTCGGGCTGAAGCGGGTGCCGATGGAATCCGGCTATTACGAGGTCTATAACCAGCCCAACGTGACGCTGGTCGATCTGACCGAAACCCCGATCGAGGAATTCACCCCCGAAGGGATCCGGACCAGCGCCGGACTGGAGGAACTGGACATCATCATCTATGCCACCGGCTTCGATGCGATCATCGGCGGGCTCAAGCAGATGGACATCCGCGGTGTCGGCGGCAAGACGCTGAAGGAATCGTGGGACAACGGCCCGTTCACGTATCTCGGGCTGCAAATTCCGGATTTCCCCAACCTGTTCACGTTGGTCGGCGCGCACAACGGCGCCACGTTCTGCAACATTCCGCGCTGTTCCGAAGCCCAGGTTGACTGGGTGACGGACCTGTTCAAGCATATCGTCGAAGACGGCGTGGTCCGGGTCGAGGCCGATGAGCACAAGGCCGAGGAATGGACCCAGCACGTCTATGACGTGGCCAACGAGACGCTGCTGACCACAGTCACCAACTCGTGGTTCTGGAGCGAATTCGGCAAGGGCACCCAGCGCGGGCACAAGCTGCTGGTCTACAATGGCGGCAACCGCGCGTACCGCGCCAAGGTCTCCGAAGTCGAAGCCAACGGTTACGAAGGCTTCGTGATGAGTTGAGGGCGGAGTTGCCGGGGCGGGTGAACTCGCCCCGGTTGCAGCTTGCCTGCTGCAATGCTGAACAGAGCCCGTGAATGCGGGCTCTTTTTTTTGTCTGGCGGCGGGGCGGCGGTTGTAATCCACATGGTTAAACCGGTTGGTCGGACGATCGGCCGGAAATCGTCCGACGAAACATTTGCGCGTCGCTGCGGCGCTTTAGCCGCACGAGCGGATGGGGTTTCGCAAAGCCGTTGAAAATCTCCGGGTTTGTGCGTGCAGTGCAGCATGTGACTTTCGTGCCACACGGGTGGACCTTTGTCGGTAATTCCAGCTTGCCGGTTGCACATGGCTCTGATTGACGATAATTTCGACGTAGAAAGCAAGAACCGGCAAGCGCCTGCCATGACGAGCAGACGCTGCCATGCGGAGAGGGAGCGACGCGGTCTTCAGCACCAGCCCGGCAATGCCCATGATTTGTTCGATGGCGAAATGTTCGTCATCGCCAATGGCTGGCTTGTATGCGCGGGGTTGAGCCACCGGTTTCCGTCCGTTTCACACGACTTTGCATGACAATAT